>VYCM01000125.1:0-1745 GCA_009843915.1 Acidimicrobiaceae bacterium
CCATGTCGTCGATGCAGTGGATCACCTTCGACGATGACGGCAACTGCATCGGGTCAAACTTCATGGACTACCTGGTCCCCACCGCCTGGGAGACGCCCCGCTTCGAGCTGCTGGAGACGGTCACCCCGTCGCCCCACCACCCGATCGGCGCCAAGGGCATCGGCGAGTCGGCCACGGTCGGCTCACCGGCGGCCTTCGTGAACGCGGTCGTCGACGCGCTGGCCCACCTGGGGGTGCGCAACATCGACATGCCGGTGCTGCCCGACCGGGTATGGGAGGCCATCGACTCAGCCAGCGGTTGATTCGCATCCTTACGCTCGACAAGAGGCGCTAGAGCCGTGGACAGACGGAGGTTCCTGCGCCTAGGAGTGGCAAGCGCCACCGGCGCCGCCCTGCTTCCGTCGGCGAGAGTCGCCGCGGCCCAGACCGCGTCGGCGGGTGAGTCTCCCTACGGCTCGATCGACGGGCTCGCGCCCAACGCGGATGGCGTCGTCGTCCCCGACGGGTTCACTGCGCGCGTCGTCGCTGTGGCCGGGGAGCCGGTGGCCCGCACAGAGCACCGCTGGCACCTATTCCCCGACGGGGCCGCGACCTTCGATGACGGTAACGGCGGCTGGTACTACGTCTGCAACAGCGAGGTCTTCAACTTCATGACGCCCGCCAGCGGTGGCGCCAGCGCCATTCACTTCTCTCCGCAGGGCGAGGTGCTCGACGCGTACCCGATCCTTGAGGGCAGCCACTCGAATTGCGCCGGCGGCCCGACCCCGTGGGGGACCTGGCTGTCGTGTGAGGAGGCCTACGTCGGCGATGGTCTGGTCTGGGAGTGTGATCCGACCGGCGCCACCCCTGCCGTCGCGCATCCGGCGATGGGAAACTTCACTCACGAGGCGGTGGCCGTGGATCCGATCGGCCAGTCGCTCTATCTCACCGAGGACCAGCCCGCGGGCGTGCTGTACCGATACACCCCCGCCGCCTACCCGGACCTGTCCGAGGGCCTCCTAGAGGCGGCGACCGTGGCGGGCGACGGGGCGGTGTCGTGGACGCCGGTGCCCGACCCGTCGGCACAGGATCTCCCGACCCGAGAGCAGGTGGAGGAGGCCACGATCTTCCCGGGCGCAGAGGGGATCTGGTACCACGACGACTGGATCTACTTCACCACCAAGTTCGACCACCGGGTCCACTCCATCAACGTGAGGTCGCAGCGGTATGTGCTGATCTGGTCGCCTGACCCCCAGGCGGTGGAGGACGGCACTGCCGTGCTGACCGGAGTCGACAACATCACCGTCGATGCCGGCTCCGGAGACCTGTTCGTGGCCGAGGACGGCGGCAACATGGAGATCGTGATCATCACGCCCGACGGCCAGGTGGCGCCGTTCGCGCGCGTGGTCGGCCAAGACCACTCCGAGATCACCGGACCTGTGTTCAGCCCGGCCCGCGACCGGTTGTACTTCTCGAGCCAGCGAGGGCCGACTCCCAGCGCGGTCGGCGAGATCATCGACGGCTTGTCTACAACGGACTACATCGGCGGCATCACCTATGAGATCACCGGCCCCTTCCGCGGCATCGCCATTGAGGAGTCCGATACCGCGGCCGAGCCCGAGGTTGAGCCGGAGCCCGAGGTTGAGCCCGAGCTGGTAGCCGAGCCCGCGGTTGAGTCCGATACCGCGGCCGAGCCCGCGGTTGAGTCCGATGCCGCGGCCGAGTCCGAGGTTGAGTCCGATGCCGCGGCCGAGTCCGAGGTTGAG
>VYCM01000125.1:1755-3043 GCA_009843915.1 Acidimicrobiaceae bacterium
TGCCGCGGCCGAGTCCGAGGTTGAGTCCGATGCCGCGGCCGAGTCCGAGGTTGAGTCCGATGCCGCGGCCGAGTCCGAGGTTGAGCCGGAGCCGGTAGCCGAGCCCGAGCCCGCGCCCGCACTGGACTCGACTGAGCCCCAGGCTCCGACCCCATCGCCCGTGGAGACGCTGGCGGCTGCTTCCCCCGAACGCGGCGGAGACGGCAAGGGCTCAACCGCGGCTATCGGCGTCGGCGTCGGGGTCGCCGCAGCCGCCGCTGCGGTCGCGGGCGCGGTCGCGCTGAGACGGCGTCAGGCCTCTCAGAGCTCTGACGAGGCCTGACCTCTCCATCTTGAACTGCGGCCGGGCGGCCGGATATTCGACGCTGTGACTAGAATCGGCAGGGCGGGGAGCGGGAGCTATGGATGTTTCGGTGCTGGTCGACGCGGTGGAGCTCAGCGAGCAGCGCGTGCCGTACGTGCTGGCCACGGTGGTGTGGCGGCGGGGCCCGTCGTCGGGACGGCAGGGCTCCAAGGCGGTTGTCCTGGCCGACGGCACGGTCCGGGGATGGTTGGGCGGCGCCTGCGCGGAGCCCTCGGTCGTTCGCCATGCCCGGGAGTGCCTGGATACCGGCCAGCCCGCGCTGCTGTTCCTCGGCCAGTCCGACGAGCTTGACGGGCGCTCGCAGGATGGAGTTCGGTCTATAGCCATGGCCTGTGAGTCTGAGGGAGCACTGGAGGTGTACCTCGAGCCGCACCGGCCCGAGCCCCAGGTGGTGGTGGTTGGTCGGTCCCCGGCGGTGGACGCGCTGGCCGAGATGGCCGTCTCGCTCGGCTGGGGGGCCTCGGTCATAGACGACGGCGGCAACCCTGACGAGCACACCCGGCCGGAGCTGGTGCGCACCAAGCTTGACCTGTCGGGGTTGGGGATCGACGGCGCCACCGCGGTTGTGGTTGCCACCCAGGGTCATTACGACGACCTGGCCCTCGAAGCCGCGCTGGAAGGCGACGCGGGCTATGTGGGCCTGATCGCCTCGGACCGGCGAGCCGCGACCGTGCTCGACCATCTGCGCAGCCGGGGCACGGCCGGTGCCGACCTGGATCGTGTTCACGCACCCGCCGGTCTGGACCTCGGCGCAGTCGCCAACGCGGAGATAGCGGTGGCGGTGATGGCCGACCTCGTGGCTCGGCGAGTCCGAGGCGAACTCGTGACGGGCGGATCGAGCGAGGCTCCCCGCAGAGTGGAGGCCATCGACCCGGTCTGCGGGATGACGGTCGCTGTGGACGACGCCAAGTACCACACCGTCCA
>VYCM01000059.1 GCA_009843915.1 Acidimicrobiaceae bacterium
GCTTGGTCGGCCGGTAGTGGCGGAACAGGGCCTTGTAGACGATGTCGGGGTCCTCAGCCATGCGGGCCCGGGTGTCGAGCGGGTCGCTCTGCTCGGCGTCTCCCGCCATGGCCCTCAGGTCGGCGCCCGAGCAGAAGTTGCCTCCCGCCCCGGTCACCACGATGCAGCGGACCTCGGGGTCGTTGGAGGCCTCCTCGTAGGCGTCGTACATGCGGATGAGCATCGGGCCGGTGATGGCGTTCATGCGGGCCGGCCGGTTCATGGTGATGATCATTACGTGACCGTCGCGTTCGACCAGGGCGTCAGGCATCGTCGGCGAAGTCCTCGATCGGCGGGCACGAGCACATGATGTTGCGGTCGCCGTAGGCCCCGTCGATGCGGCCCACCGGCGACCAGTACTTGTTGGCCCGCTGGTGCGCCTCTGGGTAGGCGGCCTCGCTGCGGGTGTAGGGGTGGGTCCACTCGTCGGCGGTCACGTCCTCGCAGGTGTGGGGGGCGTTCACCAGCGGGTTGTCGTCGGCGGGCCACTCGCCCCGTCCCACCCGCCGGGCCTCCTCGGCGATGGCCAGCATGGCGTCGCAGAACCGGTCCAGCTCGGCCTTGCCCTCCGACTCGGTGGGCTCGATCATCAGCGTGCCCGCCACCGGGAAGCTCATGGTGGGGGCGTGGAAGCCGTAGTCGATCAGCCGCTTGGCGATGTCGTCGACGGTGATGCCGCAGGTGTCGCGCAGAACGCGGGTGTCGATGATGCACTCGTGGGCTACGAACCCCTCCGATCCGGTGTAGAGGATCGGATAGGCCTCGCTGAGCCGGGCAGCCACGTAGTTGGCGTTGAGGATGGCTACCTCGGTGGCCCGCTTCAGGCCCTCGGCCCCCATCATGTGGATGTACATCCACGGGATGGCCAGGATGCCCGCCGATCCCCAGGGTGCGGCTGCGATCGGCCCCGGCCCGGTGGGCGGTCCCGCCACCGGCGCGAGCGGATGGTTGGGCATGAACGGGATCAGGTGCTCGGCCACGCCGATGGGCCCGACCCCCGGGCCTCCTCCGCCGTGGGGGATGCAGAACGTCTTGTGCAGGTTGATGTGGCTGACATCGGCGCCGAACCGGCCCGGCCGGGCCAGGCCCACCATGGCGTTGAGGTTGGCCCCGTCGAGGTAGACCTGCCCGCCGTGCTCGTGGACGACGTCGCAGATGTGGCGCACCGCCGTCTCGAACACGCCGTGGGTGGACGGGTAGGTGATCATCAGGGCGGCCAGGGCGTCGCTGTGGTCGACGGCCTTGCGCTTGAGGTCGTCCACGTCGACGTTGCCCATGTCGTCGCAATCGACCACCACCACCCGCATCCCGGCCATCACCGCGCTGGCCGCGTTGGTGCCGTGGGCCGACGACGGGATCAGGCACACGTCGCGGCCGGAGTCGCCCCGGCTGCGGTGGTAGGACCGGATGGCCAGCAGGCCGGCCAGCTCGCCCTGGGCTCCGCTGTTGGGCTGCAGCGACACTGCCGCGAAGCCGGTGATCTCGGCCAGCCAGTGCTCGAGCTGGTCGATGAGGCGCTGGTAGCCGACGGTCTGGTCCAGGGGGGCGAATGGGTGCATGTTGGCCAGCTCGGGCCAGCTCACCGGCTCCATCTCGGTGGCCGCGTTGAGCTTCATCGTGCACGAGCCGAGCGGGATCATCGACCGGTCGAGGGCGATGTCGCGGTTCACCAGGCGGCGCATGTAGCGCACCAGCTCGGTCTCGCTGCGGAAGGCCGAGAAGATCGGGTGCGACAGCACCGGAGTGGTCCGCCGGTACTCGACCGGCCGGGGATCGTCGACGATGCGGTCCAGGATCCGGAAGTCGGCCCGGTATCCGAACGCCTTCCACACCGCCTCCAGGTCGGCGGGCGTCGTCCTCTCGTCGACGGTGGCCGAGACGGTGTCGGCGTCGACCCGGCGCAGGTTGACGCCGCCGGCCAGGGCCACCGCGATCACCTTGTCGGCCCGGCCGGGCACGCGGATGCACACCGTGTCGAAGAACTCGTCGTGGACAATCTCGACGCCGTTCTCGCGCAGCCCGTGGGCCAGGATGGCGGCCACCCGGTTGACCCGTCCCGCGATCTTGGACAGTCCCTCGGGTCCGTGATGGATGGCGTACATCGACGCCATCACGGCCAGCAGCACCTGGGAGGTGCAGATGTTGGAGGTGGCCTTCTCGCGGCGGATGTGCTGCTCGCGGGTCTGCAGGGCCAGCCGCAGCGCCGGGCGGCCTGCGCCGTCCTTGGACACCCCGACCAGGCGGCCGGGCAGCGCCCGCTGGTAGTCCTCGCGCACCGCGATGTAGGCGGCGTGGGGTCCGCCGAAGCTCATGGGAACACCGAAGCGCTGGGTGGAGCCCACGACCACGTCGGCGCCCATCTCGCCCGGCGGGGTGAGCACGCAGAGGGCCAGCGGGTCGGCGGCCACCGCCACGAGCGTGTTGGAGCCATGGGCCCGCTCGATGATGGATCGCAGGTCGGGGATGGCCCCGGTCGTGCCCGGATACTGCACCAGCAGGCCGAACACGCCTTCGAGGTCGGCGGTGGCCGGATCGCACACCACGACCTCCAGGCCGATGGGCTCGGCCCGGGCCTCCACCACCGCGACGGTCTGGGGATGGCAGGCCTCGTCCACCGCGAACCGGTCGCGCCCCCGTCCCCGGCCGACCCGGTGCAGCAGGGTCATGGCCTCGGCCGCGGCGGTGGCCTCGTCCAGCAGCGAGGCGTTGGCCAGGTCCATGGCCGTCAGCTCGCTGACCATGGTCTGGAAGTTGAGCAGCGCCTCGAGGCGGCCCTGGGAGATCTCGGGCTGGTACGGGGTGTAGGCCGTGTACCAGCCCGGATTCTCGAACACGTTGCGGCGGATGACCGCCGGCGTGATGGTCTGGTGGTAGCCCATGCCGATCATCGAGACCATCAGGCGGTTGGAGCGGGCCATCTCGAGCAGCTCGTCGTAGTCGGTCAGGCGGGGCCCGAGGGTGGGCAGCTCCATCGGCTCGCGCTGGCGGACGTCGTGGGGCACGGTGCGGTCGATCAACTCGTCGATGTCGGCGACGCCGACCGTCGCAAGCATCTCGGTGATGTCTTGGGGAGTCGGACCTATGTGGCGGCTATGGAAGGCCCGCCGGTCGCGGAGATCGTCGAACCGGGGCCTGGCACGTCTGGTGTCAGTCATCGATACGACAATCTACCGAGGGGACCCAGCTAGTCCCTATCCAGAGAGGTCTATCCGAAGAGGTCGCCCCGGTCGGCCAGGCCCAGCTTGGGGAACGGGCCGAAGAAGCCGTGCTCATAAAGGCCGTAGCCCTCCTGGGGGCCCCGGTCCGGGTCGTCGTAGGTGAAGCGGGCAACCGAGTCGACCACCCCGTACTGGCCCAGAGCTCGGATCTCGCTCACCTTGTAGGCCCGGGCCTGCTCGACGAGCTCCTCGCCCTGCCACATGCCGTGGCGCCAGTCGGGCTCGACGCCGTAGCCCGCCCCGATGGAGATGAAGTTGGTGGCCAGCGGCTCGACATCAATGGTGATGGGTCCGCCGGGGGCCTCGGGGAACGTGATGTGCGACCCGGACAGCAGGCGGGTGCCGCTGATGGTGTCGTGGGTCCACTCGGGCCGGCCGAGGTAGTCGCGGGGCCGGTCGGGGTCGGTCCAGACCCGCATGCCGGTCTGCATGGTCCTGTTCCCGTCGGGCTCCTCGTGGCACAGGTAGATGACCCAGTGGTCGCCGTAGTCGGCCGGCATGTAGTTCCACATGCCCCCCAGCACCGAGATGGTCTGGCGGATGCCGTCGGGCTGCTTCTCGCCGACGGGGCGCACGCCCCACGACCGGTCCCGGGCCCCGCCGCAGCGGTCCGGGGTGACCGCGATGTCGTCCCCGTCCACGGTGAGGGTTCCCTCCCAGCGGCCCAGCTGGGCGAACCGCTGGGTGTTGAAGACCAGCGTGCCCCGGGTCCGCAGGTACTGGCGGGGCTCTTCGAAGGGGTCGATGGGGGAGGTCCACGTGACGTCCATGGCGAGCTGCGAGTCGGCCGGCCGGTCCGGCTCCACGATCACCCTCAGCTTGCGCAGCGGCTCGACCACCTCGATGCGCACCGGCCCGACCGAGATGTCGGAGCGGTCGGTGAGGGGCTTGCTGGCCCGCACCACGAGGTGGTCGTCGCCCCGGGTGACGGCCAGGTAGGCGTCGGTGGTGCCCAGGTTGGGGTACTGGCCCAGCCCGAAGATGGCGAAGTACTCGCCGCTGGACGGGTGCAGGTTGAAGTAGTAGCGGTCGTAGAAGTTGCGGTCCGAGGTGGCCGGATGGCGCACGTACTCGGAGGTCTGGTGGACCGGGAAGTCGTCCCAGGCCGAGATCGATCGATAAGAACTCATAGACGAGCACGCTACCGGCGGCTCGGTTCTTGTCCCTTCACTCTTCGGTACCCTTGCCCCCGATGCCGAGGACCCGGGTGCCCGCAGTGGAGGGGCTGTTCACTATCGATGACGGTGAGCCGCGGCTGATCGGCGGGCGGGTGCCGGGCACCGAGTCGTACTTCTTCCCCAAACACCTCGGTGGAGCGGACCCCCGGGTCGGCCCGGTCGAGTTGGAGGAGGTGCTGCTGAGCCGCCGAGGCCGGGTGTGGTCCTACACCACCAGCCACTACCCGCCTCCGCCGCCGTTCGTGGTGACCGCCGAGCCTTATGTGCCCATCACCGTCGCGGCGGTGGAGTTGGAACACGAGAAGATGGTGGTCCTGGGCCAGTGCACCACCGGCGTCGGCCCAGAGGACCTGGAGGTCGGCATGGAGATGGAGCTGACTGTCGACACGCTCTACAGCGACGACGACTGCGATTACCTGGTCTGGAAGTGGCGTCCCGTGGCCGCAGGATCAGAGGACTGACCGATGGACGAGATCGCCGTCCTCGGCGTGGGCATGCACCCCTGGGGCAAGTGGGGCCGCAACTTCACCGAGTACGGCGTGGCCGCGGCCCGCGACGCTCTGGCCGACGCCGGGGTCGACTATGCCGACGTGGGCTTCGTGTCGGGCGCGGTGACGGTGAGATGCGGCTATCCGGGCTATGTGGCCGGCTCCACCTTCGCCCGGGCACTCGGCTTCACCGGGGCCCAGCTGGCCAGCAGCTACTCGGCCTGCGCGTCGGGAGCGACCGCGCTTCAGGTGGCCCGGGGTCAGATCCTGTCGGGCGCCTGCGACGTGGCCCTGGTGGTGGGGGCCGACACCACCCCCAAGGGATTCCTCGCTCCCAACGCCGGAGACCGCCCTGACGACATCGACTGGCTGCGCTTCCACCTCGTGGGCGCCACCAACCCCGTCTACTTCGGACTGCACGCCAGGCGGCGGATCGACCTCTACGGGGCCACCACCGACGACTTCGCCATGGTCAAGGTCAAGAACTCCCGCCACGGCGCCCACAACCCCAACGCCCGCTTCACCAAGGAGTACGGCCTCGACGACGTGCGCAACTCGCCGGTGGTTTCGGACCCGCTGCGGCTGCTCGACATCTGCGCCACCTCCGACGGGGGAGCGGCCATGGTGGTGTCGTCGATGGAATGGGCCCGCAGCCAAGGCCACCGCGATCCCGTGCGGGTGGCGGGCATCTCCACCGTCTCGCCGACGTATCCCGACCCGGTGATCGACCTGCCGTACCTGGCCGCCGACTCGGTGGCCGACCCGTCGGCGCCTCTGGTGGGCTTCAAGGAGTCGATCGGTACACGGGCCTACGACGAGGCCGGGCTGGGCCCCGACGATGTCGACGTGGCCGAGGTCTACGACCTGTCCTCGGCTATGGAGCTGGACTGGTACGAGCAGCTCGGCTTCTGCGGCGCCGGGGAGGCGGAGCGCCTTCTCAGAGACGGCGACACCGCCATCGGGGGGCGCCTGCCGGTCAACCCCAGCGGCGGGCTGGGCGCGTTCGGGGAGGCCGTCCCGGCCCAGGCCATAGCCCAGGTCTGCGAGCTCACCTGGCAGCTGCGGGACGCAGCCGGCGCCCGCCAGGTCGACGGAGCCAGGGTGGGCATCACCGTCAACCAGGGCCTGTTCGGGCACGGCTCGTCGGTGATCGTCCGCCGCTGACGCCCTCCGCCCCGGCGCGGCGATCGCAGTCCCCGCGGCCCCGATTCCGCGAGCATCCCCGGGGCGCGGCGGGTCTCGCCCTATAGTGCCGGGCCGCAATCGGTGCCGGAAGCGGCGCCGTCATCGCAAAGGAGCAATCAATGAACAAGCGTGATGTTGTCGCTGACGTGGCCCTCAGGGCGGGCGTCTCCCAGACGGATGCCGCGAAGTGCATCGACGGACTCATGGAGCTTGCCTGTGACCAGCTGGCCGCCGGAGGCGAGATCAACCTGACCGGCTACATGAAGATCTCGACGGTGCAGCGGGCCGCCCGCACGGGCCGCAATCCCCAGACCGGCGAGGCGGTGGCCGTGCCGGCGTCGACCGGCGTGAAGATCCAGGCCGGCGCCAGGCTCAAGTCCGCGGCCCGAGGCTGATCCTCGGCCGCCGCCCGGCTGCGACCCGTGAGCCTGCCCCGACCCGAAGAGGTAATCCCGCACCGCGACCCGTTCCTGTTCGTGGACGAGGTCACGGAGCTGGTGCCGGGCGAGCGGGTCCGCGGCCGCTGGCGACTGCGCGGCGACGAGCCCTTCTTCGAGGGTCACTTCCCGGGTCTGCCCACAGTGCCCGGAGTGTTGATGTGCGAGGCCATCGCGCAGCTCGGCGCGGTGGCACTGCTCGCCGACGAGCGATACGCCGGGCGGCTGCCTCTGTTCGGGGGGCTCGACCGGGCCCGCTTCCGGCGGCAGGTCCGTCCCGGCGACACCCTCGAACTCGAAGTGGAGATGACCCGCCTGTCGAGCCGGGCGGGACGGGGCTCAGGCCGGGCGCTGCTGGACGGCAATGTCGCCGCGGAGTGCGACCTGATGTTCGTGATCGCCGACGCCTGAGCGCAGCCCTCGGCCTCTAGGCGGCCGGGGCCATCACCAGCGTGCCGTTGTGGCCGCCGAAGCCGAAGGAGTTCGAGATCGACACTCCGGGCTCCCAGGGCGCGGGCTCGCCCGCCACCACATGGATGGGCGGCAGTTCGGGATCCAGCTCGGTGAGGCCGGCCGTCGGCGGGATGAGCTCCTTCTGCATGGCCAGCACCACCGCGAGCGCCTCCAATGCGCCAGCGGCTCCCAGGGCGTGGCCCGTCACACCCTTGGTCGAGGTCACCAGCGGGCCCGGCGAGGTGCCGAAGACCTTCGACAGGGCCTCGGCCTCGGCTGCGTCGTTGAGGTCGGTGGAGGTGCCGTGGGCGTTGACGTGGACCACGTCGGCGGGGCGCACGCCGGCATCGTCCAGAGCCAGCTGCATGCAGTGCACGGCACCGCTGCCGCCCGGCGACGGGGCGGTTATGTGGTGTGCGTCCGCGGTGGACGCCGAGCCGAGCACCTCGGCCAGGATCCGCGCCCCCCGAGCCTGGGCCATGTCCCAGTCCTCGAGGACCAGCACCGCGGCTCCCTCGGCCATGACGAAACCGTCCCGCTGCGCATCGAACGGGCGGCTGACGCCGCTCGACGACAGGGCGGTCATGTTGGTGAATCCAGCCACCGCGGTGGGGGTGAACGGAGCCTCGGTGCCTCCGGCCAGGACGGCGTCGCAGCGTCCGTCGGCGATCAGTCGGGCCGCGTTGCCGACGGCGTGGGTCCCGGCCGCGCAGGCAGTTACCACATTCTCCGACGGTCCCATCCACCCGTAGCGCATCGACAGGGTCGCGCCCCCGGCGTTAGCCATCATCATCGGCACCAGGAACGGCGACACCCGGCGGGGCCCCTTCCCCTGTAGCACGCCGATCTGCTTCTCCAGAGTGGAGATCCCGCCCACGCCGGTGCCGATCATGGCGCCGCAGCGAGTGGGATCGGCCTCGATGTCGCCCGCCTGGGCCAAAGCCTGGTCCGCGGCCGCCACCAGGAACTGCGTGTACGGGTCGGACCGCCGCGCCTCTTTGGGGCTGTCGAAGTGGTCGATGGGGTCGAAGCCGGTGACGCGACGCTCGCCCACGGGCGCGGGGCTGCACAGCCCCTGGAAGTACGCCTCTGTGCCGATGCCGGCCGGTGACACTACGCCGAGACCGGTGACCGCCACCCGCCTGCGATCGGGCCTGCTCATCAGAGCGTGGACCTCATCAATCCCGGAACCTCGTCAGAGCTTCGAGGTGATCAGCTCGAAGGCCTCGGCAACGGTGGCGACGCCCTCCAGCTCCTCCTCGTCGACATTCACGTCGAACTCTTCCTCGAGGGCCATCACCAGCTCGACGATGTCGAGACTGTCGGCGTCGAGATCGTCAGCGAAGTCTGCCTCCGGTACCACGTCGGCCTCTTCGACAGACAGCACCTCCACGGTGCACTGCTTGAATCGCTCGAAGTTCTCGTCACTCACGACTTCTTCCTTCCATTCCTAGCTTGCGACAGGATCCGGTCGGGCCGTTGTAGCTGCTGCGGCGCCTCAGCCCATCGAGAGGCCGCCGTCCACCGCAAGAACGATACCGGTGACGTAGCTCGCGTCCTCCGACGCGAGGAACTCGACCGCGGCGGCGATCTCGTCGGCCTCGCCGACACGGCCCAGCGGCACCCGCGACACGATGGCGTCGAGCTGGTCCTCGTTCAAGGCGGCCAGCATGTCGGTGCCGACCGCGCCGGGGGCGATCACGTTCACGGTGACGTTGCGGGAGGCGAACTCCTTGGCCAATGACCGGGCGAGGCCGATCAGCCCGGCCTTGGAGGCCGAGTAGTTGGCTTGGCCGGGCTGGCCGCCGATGCCCGACACCGACGAGATGAACACGATGCGTCCCCAGCGGCCCCTCACCATTGCCCTCACCGCCTGCTTGGCCACCCGGAAACTGCCGGTGAGGTTGGCGTCGATAACCGCGCCGAAGTCGTCCTCCGACATCCGCAGCACAAGCCCGTCGCGGGTGATGCCGGCGTTGCAGACGAGGATCTCGGGAGCCCCGAGCCGCTCGGTCACCGAGGCCAGGGCGGCTGCGACCGACTCGGGGTCGGTGACGTCGCAGCGGACGCAAGTCAGGTTGTGCGCCTCGGCGTCTGCCGGCGGCTCGCTGCGGTAGGTGACGGCCACCCGGTGCCCGGCGCGGCTGAGCCGGCGGGCGATGGCCAGCCCGATGCCCCGGTTGCCGCCGGTGACTAGTGCTACTCGCCCGGGGGTGGGTGCGTCGCCCCCGTCGCGTCCGTCGCTCACACCGTTACCAGCGGACCACCGTGGACGCCCAGGTCATGCCCGCGCCGAAACCGGTCATCACCACGATCGCTCCGGGCTCCAGAGCCCCGTCGGCATGGGCCTTGGCCATCGAGAGCGGGATAGTGGCCGCGCAGTTGTTGCCGGTGTGGTCGATGACGTTGTGACTCTTGGCGAAGTCGATGCCGCTGCGCTTGCAGATGGCCTCGATGATCCTGATGTTGGCCTGGTGGGGGAGGAGCACATCGACCTCTTCGGGCGTGACGCCCGCCCGCTCCAAGGCAGTCAGCACCGAGTCCGACACGGCCCGGACCGCCACCTTGAACACATCGCGGCCCTCCATCGTGATGAAGGAGTCGTGATCGCCCATCAGCAGCCGGCGGTGGTTGCCGTCAGCGCCCAGATCCCATCCCAGCAGCGTGGAACGGTCCGTGCGCTCGAGGACGACAGACCCGCCGCCGTCGGCGAACAGGATGGCTGTACCCCTGTCGGACCAGTCGGTAAGCGGTGACAGGGAGTCGGCGCCGATGAGCAGCACCCGCTCGGGACCGCCGGGAGCGTCGATCATCGCGTTCGCGGTGACGAACCCGTAGGTGAAGCCGGCGCAGGCCGCATTCAGGTCGAACGCGCCGCAACCGAGTCCCAACTCGGCGTGGATCACCGCCGAGGTCCCCGGCACGCGCTGGTCGGGGGTGGTGGTGGCCAGGATCATCAGGTCGATACCGGCGGGCTCTACACCGGCCATCTCCATCGCAGCCCGACCGGACTCGATGCCCATTGTGGACGTGGGCAGGCCGATGCGGCGCTCGCGGATCCCGGTGCGCTCCCGGATCCACTCGTCGCTGGTGTCCATCATCGCGGCCAGATCGTCGTTGGTGAGGACCTTCTCCGGCAGTGATGTTCCTATGCCGATGACTGTTGCGCCCATCAAGACCCCCCTGCGGAACCCCTAGTCAATACCATCAGTTCGTCCTCAGCCAGGCGATCGGCTGGCTGGCCGTCACCCGCTCGCCGTCGAGGGCCAGAACACCCATTAGTTCTCCCGCGAAGGGGCTGCGGACCTCGTGGTCGCCGACGCGGCCGACGAGATGGCCGACGCCGACCACCGCACCGACGCCGACCTCGTCGCTGGCGTGGAAGATGCCGGCCGCGGGACTGACCACGAGCCGCTCGGTGGCGAACAGGTGCTCTCCCTCCAGAGGGGTCGTGGACCGGGCAGGGGAGGCGGCCAGCGCCTCCAGCAGGAGGTCGAGATCGTCGGGCACGGCCACCGACAGCGGCCGCGTCCCCTTGAGAGTGCGCTTGGCGAGGCGGCCCAGGACCTCTCCCGGACCGAGCTCGACGTAGTTGGTGAACCCGGCGTCGCTGAGAGAGGTCAGCGTCTGGCGCCACCGCACCGGGCTGGTGAGCTGGGCTTTGAGCAGGTCGGGCCAGTCGGATCCCCGGTTGTGGGCGGCCGCGTCGACGTTGGCGATCACCGTTCCTTCGGGGTCGCGGAACTCGGTGCGGTCGATGGCCTTGGTGAGCCGGTCGCGTGCCGGCGCCATGAACGGAGTGTGGAACGCGCCGCCGACCTGCAGGGGCATGACCCGCTTGGCGCCGAGTTCGCGGGCTATGCCCGCGGCCAGTTCGATGGCCTCGGGGGTGCCGGCGATGACCGCCTGGCCGGGGGCGTTGTGGTTGGCCAGCCACACCTCGCCGGGAGCGCGGCTGCAGGCGATCAGCACGTCGTCGTCATCGAGGCCCAGGACGGCCGCCATGGTGCCCTCGCGCTCCTCGGCGGCAGCTTGCATGGCGTCGCCCCGCTCGGCCACCAGCGCCACCGCGTCGCCGAAGTCGAGCACGCCCGACGCGGTCAGCGCCGAGTACTCGCCGAGGCTGTGGCCGGCGTGGCCGGCGGCCTCGGTGCCGAGCCGGGTCACCGCGTCGAGCACGACCATGGACATGACGAAGGTGGCGAGCTGGCTGTTTCGGGTCTGGGTCAGCTCCTCGGCGCCGGCGGTGAGAAGCAGGCGGGCGACGTCCCGGTCGGAGGCGACCGACGCCTCTGCCACCAGCTCCCAGGAGGGATGATCGGTCCAGGGCTCGCCCATGCCGGGCTGTTGGGACCCCTGGCCCGGATACATGAAGACGATCATCGGTGGAGCCCTCTCACCGCGAAACTGGACCCGCCGATGCTCTGGGCCGGTTCACGTTCAGACTCTGCGCGACCCGGTCGCGTTTCATGACGGTCGCTCATGGCAGTAGCGATAGCCCCCTCGGCCGTGCCGGCTGGTGCGCAAGGGTCCAAGGCTAGCGCTGCGGGGGCGCGAGCGACCCGCCGTGGCCCCTCCGACCGCCGCCCGCGTGCCCGAGCGGTAGGCTCGCTGACTTCAGCCCGGATGGCGGAACTGGCAGACGCAGCGGACTCAAAATCCGCCGCCCGCGAGGGTGTGAGGGTTCGAATCCCTCTCCGGGCACATTCTTGAACCGGCTCAGTCCGGAGCGTCCTCGAGGATCAGCTGGCCGGCGGCGGTGTTGCTGGCGGGCACGTGGTAGAAGCGGTGGACCTCGGTGGGCGCGCCGCCGCCGGCGAGGTCGGCCATGGCGCCGCGGGCCACGAGCCACATCACGAGCTCGATTCCCTCCGACCCGGCCTCGCGCACGTACTCCACGTGCTCGACGGCGGCCTGGCCCTCGGGATCGTTGATCATCCGGTCCAGGAACTCGTTGTCCCATTCCTGGTTGATCAAGCCGGCCCGCGGCCCCTGGAGCTGGTGGCTCATGCCGCCGGTGCCCCATACCTGCACGTCCAGGTCCTCGTCGAATCTCTCGACGGCCCGGCGTATGGCCTTGCCGAGCTCCAGGCAGCGACGCCCGGAGGGAACGGGGTACTGCACCACGTTCACGACCAGCGGCACGACGCGACACGGCCACGCGTCGGGCTGCCCGAACATGATCGACAGGGGCACCGTGCAGCCATGGTCGACAGGCATGTCGTTGACCAGCGTCAGGTCGAAGTCCTCCCGGATGACGGAGTGCGCTATGTGGGCCGACAGCGCCGGATGCCCGACGACGGGAGGCACCGGCCGGGCGCCCCAGCCCTCGTCGGCGGGCTCGTACCGCGCCGACATGCCGAGCGCGAAGGTGGGCACCATCTCGAGGCTGAACGCGTTGGCGTGGTCGTTGAAGACCAGCACCACGACGTCGGGCGTGTTGTCCGCCATCCACTCGCGTGCGGGCCTGTATCCGGCGAACAGCGGCGCGTAGTAGGGCGTCTCCGTCCTGCCGAGGTCCATGGCCACGCCTATGGCGGGCACATGGCTGGTGTAGACGCTTGCGGTGATCCTGGCCATGGTCAGCGCCCTGAGGCCGAGCGGAACCGCGGGCCGACCCGGGCCCGCACGGGCGAGGCCGTGGCCCGAGCGGCCCGTGAGCGAAGCGAACAAGAGCGGGAGTGACACACCGATGCGGAGCGTAGGGCTCTCACCTAGTCACGCTCGCGCTCGTGCTGCCACTCGTGGAGGTAGCGGTTGCCGTCGGGCGAGCGGCCGCCGTTCAGCATCATCTCGGTGTGGGCGTCGGCGTCGTTCTCGGTCATCGAACTGACGATCTGCACGTAGTCGAGCCCGTCGGTCGCGCCGATCTTGGCCAGGAAGTAGATGTTGCCGCCGAGTTCGATCATGCGGTTGAAGTCGCGGTCGCGCACGGCCTGCTTCTGCTCGCCGGTCATGGGACACTCGTCGAGACAGGCGTCGGGGTCGGCCTTGAACCGCTCGCGGTTCTCGGCCCTCATGAGGGACATGGCGAACTGGTTGAGGTGGTATCCCTTCGCGGCCTGGTCGGTGTCGAAGACGGTGGTCCCCGGGACGTCGAGATAGGGCTTGTCGAGGGCCATGGTGCTCCGCTTTTGGTACCGGTAGGGCGGACCGACATACTGCTCGGCCATACTGCTCGGCAGACGCCCGCTGGGCGCCGCGAAGAGGATGCCAGAGTTCGGCGGGATTGTGGGAATCCTCCCCGCCGGACCCGGCAGCACGGGAAGGGGTGCGAGATGGTGAGGGTGGCGGTGGCCGGTGCGGGCGCCTTCGGGAACAAGCACCTGGACGGGCTGGCGTCGATCCCCGGAGCCGATGTGGTCGCCGTCGTCGATCCCGTCGAGGCTGCAGCCCGCAAGGCTGCGGAGTCCCGCGGCATAGAGCGGGTCGAGACCAACCTCGACGCGGTGCTGGCCGACGACGGCGTCGACGCGGTGATCCTGGCGACGCCCACTCCCGTGCACGCTGAGCAGGCCATCGCCTGCCTGGAGGCCGGCAAGCACGTCGAGGTCGAGATCCCGCTGTGCGACCGGCTGGAGGACGGGCGCGCCGTCGTCGAGGCCCAGCAGCGCTCGGGCAAGGTGGCCGCGTGCGGGCACACCCGCCGGTTCAACCCGAGCCACCAATGGGTGCGCAACCGCATCCAGGCCGGCGAGTTCTCGATCCAGCACATGGACGTGCAGACGCTGTTCTTCCGCCGCACCAACACCAACGCGCTGGGCGAGCCCCGCAGCTGGACCGACCACCTGCTATGGCACCACGCCGCCCACACCGTCGACCTGTTCCAGTACCAGGCCGGCAGCCCCGTCGTCGCGGCCCAGACGCTTCAGGGGCCGGTCCACCCAGAGCTCGGCATTGCCATGGACATGTCGATCCAGCTGCGCACCGAGGCCGGCCAGCTGTGCACGCTGGCGCTGTCGTTCAACAACGACGGGCCTTTCGGCACGTTCTTCCGCTACATCGGCGACACCGGGACCTACATCGCCCGGTACGACGATCTCGTCACCGGCAACGACGAGCCCATCGACGTGTCCGGCGTCGATGTCTCGATGAACGGCATCGAGCTCCAGGACCGCGACTTCATCGCTGCCATCGTCGAGGGCCGCGAGCCGGTCGCCAGCGTCGCATCGGTGCTGCCCTGCTACGAAGTGCTCCACCAGATCGAACAGCAGCTCTAGGGGCTCCTCCTAGACTGGGAGCATGTCGCGCGACCGGATTGAGCGGCGTTTACGGGGGGTTGGACAGCAGTTGAACGCGCTGCGGACCGACCTTCGCGTTTGCGAGGAGCAGTTGGTCCAGGTCAGCGAGGAGGCCGACGAGTGCCGGCTGCGGGCCCTGGTGTCGGAGACGCCGCTGGCCGAGCGCGAGTACCGCGAGGCGCAGCGCCACGCCGACCGGCTGAAGCGGCACCGCGACGAGATCGCGGCCCGCATCGTCCGCCTCGAGGCCGACCAGGACGCGTTGCTGGATCGGTTCACGGCGTTGTGAGCGCCGCCGGCGCGGTTCGGGTGGTGGTGGCGGAGGACGAGGCCATCATCCGGCTCGATCTGGTGGAGACCCTGCGCGAGCAGGGCTTCGACGTCGTGGCCGACACCGGTCGGGGCGACGAGGCGGTGAGGCTGGTGGCCGAGCACCGTCCCGATGTGGCCATCCTCGACGTGAAGATGCCCGGCCTCGACGGCATCGAGGCCGCCCAGCAGATCGCTCCGCAGCGCGGCACCGCGGTGGTGATCCTCACCGCGTTCAGCCAGCGTGAGCTGGTGGAGCAGGCCCGCGAGGCCGGTGCCATGACCTACCTGATCAAGCCCTACCGGCGCGACGCACTGGTGCCCGCGGTGGAGCTGGCCCTGGCTCGCTACCGGGAGATGGAGGCGCTGGAGGGCCAGATCGGCGATCTCGAGGACCGCCTGGAAGTGCGCAAGATCGTGGACCGGGCCAAGGGACGGCTCCTCGACGATCATCAGATGAGCGAGCAGGACGCCTACGCGTTCCTCCAACGCACAGCCATGTCGCAGCGCCGCACCATGCGCGACGTGGCCGGCGACGTGCTGGAGGGCCGCATCTCGCCGTGACTGCCCGGCACCGGGTCTGGGTGCCGTAGATTTCTCGTCGTGGCCAAGGTGATGCTGATCGACGGCAACTCCCTGGCCTACCGCGCCTTCTTCGCCCTGCCCACCGACATGGCCACCGCCTCGGGGCAGATCACCAACGCGGTGTTCGGATTCACCTCGATGCTCATCAACCTGTGGCGCGACCACGGGCCCGACCAGATCATCGTCGCCTTCGACCGACCCGAGCCGACGTTCCGCCATACCAAGGTCCCCACCTACAAGGGCACCCGCGACGCCGCGCCCGACATCCTGCGCCAGCAGATGGGCCTGGTACGCGAGGTGCTCGACGCCTTGGCCTTGCCCATGGTGGACGCGGCCGGCTTCGAGGCGGACGACGTGATCGCCACGCTGGCCACCGCGGGCCGCGACCGGGGCGACGACGTGATCGTCGTGACCGGCGACCGCGACACCTACCAGCTGGTGGAGGACCCGCAGGTGAAGGTGCTCTACAACATGCGGGGGGTGTCGGACTACAAGCTGTTTGACGAGACCGGCATCACCGAACGCACCGGCGTCCGGCCCGCCGACTACGTGGAGTACGCGGCCCTGAGGGGCGACACCAGCGACAACCTGCCCGGAGTGCCCGGTGTGGGGGCAAAGACCGCAGCGAAGCTGGTCAACGAGAGGGGAGGGCTCGACGGGATCTTCGCCTCGCTGGACGAGCTGACGCCCAAGCTGCGCGAGAACCTGGCCGCCGCGGAGGAGCAGGTGCGTACCAATGCAGAGGTGATGCTGCTGGTGCGAGACGTGCCCCTCGACGCCGGGCTCGACGAGTTGGCCCAGGGACAGGTCGACGCAGAGGCGGTGCGCAAGCTGTTCGACTTCCTGGAGTTCCGATCGCTGCATAGCCGCCTGGCCGATGTGCTCGGCGACGCGCTGGGCATCGACGCGTCAGATGACGCAGAGCGTGCGGCCCGGACCCTCGAGCCCGTGGTGTCGGTGCTGGCCACCGCCGCGCAAGCGGCCGAGGCGCTGCAAGCCGCAGCTGCCCCGGAGGCCGCCGGGACCCGGCTGGCGCTGGCCACCCCGGCCGGGGGCCTGGCTGCCGGGCTGGCCTGGGCGGTCGACCCCGAGGCGGGCCGGGTGGCCTTCCTTCCCGGCGAGCTGCTGGACGACCCCGAGGTCTCCGAGGCACTGGCCGGGCTCGTCGGCACCGGCACAGGCGACCCACCCGGCTCCGGCGAACGGCGCCGGCCGCTGGCCGCGCACGACGGCAAGGCCCTCATGCGCCCGCTGCTCGACCGGGGTGTGGAGATGCGCGACCCGCTGATCGACACGATGCTGGCCGCCTACCTGCTCGACCCGGCCGACGCCCGCTACGACCTGAGCGACGTGGCCGGCCGCTACGCGGGCCTCGACCCGCCCGCGCACGCCCCTCCGGAGGGGCGCTTGGACCTCGACGGGGACACGGCCGAGCCCGCCGAGCAGGCCGGATGGGCCGTCCTGGCCATCGACCGCCTGGTCGCGCCCCTGCGAGAGGCCCTGGCCGCGCAGGGCTTGGACCGCCTCAACGACGAGGTGGAGGTGCCGCTGGTGCGGGTCCTGGCCCGGATGGAGCACGTCGGGATAGGCGTGGACCGCGCCGTGCTGGAGACCATCCGCGACGAACTCGACACCGAGGCCGAGGATCTCCGCCGCGAGGTGTTGGCCGACGCCGGGCGCGACGTCAACGTCAACTCGCCCAAGCAGCTCGCCGAGGTGCTCTTCGACGATCTCGGGCTCACGCCCACCAAGCGGACCAAGACCGGGTTCTCGACCGACGCGCAGTCGCTGGAGAAGCTGCGGGGCGAGCACCCCATCGTCGACCACCTGCTCGGCTACCGGGAGGTGGAGAAGCTGCGCTCCACCTACGGGGTCGGGCTGCTGGCCGAGGTCGGGGCGGACGACCGCATCCGGGCCACCTTCAACCAGACCGTGGCCCGCACCGGCCGCCTCAGCTCCGATGCGCCCAACCTCCACAACATCCCGGTGCGCTCCGAGCGGGGGCGGGTGTTCCGCACCGCCTTCGTGGCGCCGCCGGGGCACAGGCTGCTGGTCGCCGACTACGACCAGATCGAGCTGCGCTGCATCGCCCATCTGGCCGAGGATCCGGGCCTGATCGCGGCCTTCGAGGCGGGCGACGACATCCACACCGCCACCGCGGCCCGGGTGTTCGACATCGCGGTGTCGGAGGTGGGGGTGGAGGAGAGGGCCACCGCCAAGATGGTGTCCTACGGGCTGGCCTACGGGATGGAGGCGTACGGCCTGGCCCAGCGCCTTAACATCCCGACCGGGGAGGCGGCCGAGATCCTCGACGCCTACTTCGAGGCCTTCCCCGCGGTGCGCCAGTACATGGACCAGACCGTGGCCGAGGCCCGCAGCAAGGGCTACACCGAGACCCTGTTCGGCCGGCGCCGGCAGATCCCCGAGCTGGCCAGTCCCAACGTGCGACTGCGCCAGGCCGGGGAGCGCCAAGCCATGAACGCCGGGATCCAGGGACTGGCCGCCGACATCTTCAAGGTGGCGCTGGTCCGCCTCGACCGGGCCCTCGAGGACCGCGAACTGGCGTCGCGGATCGTGCTGCAGGTCCACGACGAGATCATCCTGGAATCGCCCGGCGCCGAGATCGCCGCGGCGTCGGAGCTGACGCGGGACGTGATGCGGGGCGCGTTCGAGCTGCGGGTGCCCTTAGAGGTCGACCTCCAGGTCGCTGCCACCTGGGCGGGGGCCAAGGGCTGAGCCCACAGCGAGGATGACCAGAGCATGGGAGACTCCACATGAGCCGGCACATCATCAAGCGCACCATTGAGCGCGCCGACTCCAGACTGGTTGACGCCCTTGGTAAGGCAGGTACTGCGACCGTGCACGAAGCGATGGGACGCGTGGGCTATGCCGGCCCGCACTTGCGGCCGATCCAGCAGGACGTCAGGATCGCCGGATCGGCGGTGACCGTGCTGAGTCACCCCGGCGACAACATCATGATCCACGCAGCGGTCGAGGTGTGCGAGGAGGGCGACATTCTCGTCGTGACCAACACTGCTCCGTCGACGCACGGAATGTTCGGCGATCTCCTGGCCACCTCGCTGATGGCCCGAGGCGTCCGGGGCTTGGTGCTCGACGCCGGCGTGCGAGACACGATGGATCTGCGTTCGATGGGCTTCCCCGTGTGGTCGCAGCATGTGTCGTGCCAGGGGACCGAGAAGAACACTCCCGGCTCGGTCAACGTGCCAGTGGTCTTGGGCGGCGTCACGGTGCAGGCCGGCGACGTGATTTGCGCCGATGACGACGGTGTCGTCGTCGTGCCGAGGCTCGACGCCGGCTGGGCGGTCCAACAGTCACAGGCCCGCCTGGCGAAGGAGGAGAACATGCGCGGCGTCCTCGAATCGGGCGAACTCGGTGTCGATGTCTACGGCCTGCGTCAGAAGCTGATCGACATGGGTGTCGAGTACATCGACTGATCGGTCGACGCCCCAGTCTCGCGGCACATCCTCGACGGGACTCAGCCGAAGTCGTACAGGGTCTCCGGGTTCGTCACCAGCACCTGGTGTCGCGTGGCTTCGTCGGGTATGAGATCGACCAGGAGGTCGACGAGGTCACCGTCGTCGGGCATGTGGCGAACGTTCGGATGGGGCCAGTCCGTTCCCCAGAGGACACGGTCGGGTGCGGCCGCCACCAGCGCACGGGCGTAGGGCACGACGTCGTCGTAGGGCGGTGCTCCGTCGGCGGTGAGACGTTCGGCGCCGGAGATCTTGACCCAGGCGCGCTCATCTCTCATCAGCTCGAGGAGCGTCTGGAACGGGGCCTGCCCGATCCCGTCGGCGGTCGGGACGCGAGCCATGTGATCAATGACGTACGGGCACGGCATCTGATCGAGGAGGTCGGAGTAGGCGGGCAGGTCTCTGGCGTCGAAGTGCAGCACGATGTGCCAGCCGAAGGACTGCACCCGGTCAACCAGCCGCCAGAACACGTCGAGATCGGGAGCACCGCCGAGGTGCTTCACGAAGTTGAACCTCGTCCCCCGCGCGCCGGCCTCGTGCAGCTCGGCGATGTCGGCCTCGCTGAACGACTCGTCGATCATCGCTACCCCGGCATAGCGGCCCCTGCCTCGCTGCATCGCGTCGAGCATCGCTGCGTTGTCGGTGCCGTGACACGATGCTTGGACGAACACTGCCCGAGACAGCCCGAGGCGTTCCTGGAGCACCACGAAATCGGCGATCCCCGAGTCGGGTGGTGTGTAGGAACGATCGGGCGAGAACGGGAACGTCTCGGCTGGACCGAACACATGGCAGTGCGCGTCGGTCGCGTTCGGTGGCGGTGTCCACCGGGTCGGGGCATGAGGATTGGGATGCGGTGCGGGGATCGACCTCAATAGGGGCCTACCTCAGGCGTTCTCGAGCACGATGACGCCGTTGCTCGTGTTCGATGTGGGCACGTGGTGGGCGCGGTGTACCTCGCGGACCTGCTCGTCCAGAGCTCCGCGCATGATCATCCACATGACGAGCTCGATGCCCTCCGACCCTGCCTCGCGCAGGTAGTCGGTGTGCGGAACGGCCGCCTGGCCGCCTGGATCGGTGACTATGCGGTCGAGGAACGACAGGTCGAAGTCTGCATTCACTAGACCGGCGCGTTCCCCCTGTAACTGGTGTGACATGCCGCCCGTCCCGAGGATCAGGACGCGCTCGTCACCGGGGAACTCATCGACGGCTCTGCGAATCGCTTTACCCAGTTGATAGCAGCGGTTGCCGGTCGGCGCGGGGTACTGGATGACGTTCACGCACAGTGGCACCACCTTGCACGGCCATTCCTCAGGCTGGTCGAACATCACCGAGAGGGGCACGGTAAGGCCGTGGTCGACGGACATCTCGTTGACGATGGTCATGTCGAACTCGTCGAGGATGAGTGACTCGGCAAGATGCCATGCCAGTGGGGGATGTCCGGCGACGTCGGGCACCTGCCTGGGACCGTAACCCTCGTCAGCGGGCGGGAAGGTCGCTGCGACGCCGATGGCGAAAGTCGGGATGAGGGCGAGCGAGAAAGCCGAGGCGTGGTCGTTGTAAGCGATGATGCACACATCGGGCTTCGCTTCGCGAACCCAAGCACGAACCGGGGCGATCTTCTCGAAGTACGGCACCCAGTACGGCTCGTTCTGCTTGTTGTGGTCGATCGCGGCGCCAACCGCCGGGACATGAGAGGTGCCGATGCCTCCGATGATCTGGGCCATGTCAGTGCTGCTCCTGGGCCGGGGCGGCGCCTCGGTCGGCAATGGTCCGGTTGCCCTCGATCGGGCGGCCGCCGTCGATCATCATCTGTTGGAACTCCTCGGCCTCGATGCCGGACATGGATGCGCCGACCTGCTGCATGCTCAGCCCGTCGAAGATGGCCAGCTTGAACGTGTAGTAGATGTTGCCGCCGAGCCGCAGCAGGCCGAGCCAGTCGCGCTGCAAGACGGCTTCGCGCTGATCGTCGGTGAGTGCGTAGGCGTCGAGGTAGCCGGACTCATCGGCACGGAAGGCGTCCCGGTTCGCCTCCTGGTTGAGCGACATGCAGAACATGTTCAGCGCGTAGCCGCGACGGGAGTGGTCGCCGTCCATGACATAGGTGCCGGGAATGTCGTCGTAGTCGCGCGGTGCTCGGTCCGGGGTGGCGCGTGGATACTTCGTAGTCATGGCAGGATCGTAGACAGGCAGGAGAGGACTCGTTGAGTTGCGGGGCCGGTAGCCTCACTGGGTCCCTTGACCCCTACCGACCAGCCCGGAAAGACACCGTGACCGACACCGCCACCGCCGTCCTCGATCCCCCTGCGCCCAGCGAGATGGGCACGTTCGCAGAGGACGGCTCATACATCCCACGCCAGATCGTCGAGGACGACCTCGGCGACATCAGCCTCGACGACGCCTACGCCTCCACCATGGTGGTCGTCGAGGACGGCCAGATCGTGGACGGCACCGTCGTCCGGATCGACAAGGAAGAGGTCCTGCTCGACATCGGCTACAAGTCCGAGGGCGTCATACCGGCCCGCGAGCTGAGCATCCGCCACGACGTCGACCCCGGCGAGATCGTCGACATGGGCGAGGTGATCGAGGCCCTGGTCATCACCCGGGAGGACAAGGAGGGCCGCCTGATCCTGTCCAAGAAGCGGGCCCAGTACGAGCGGGCCTGGGGACGGATCGAGGAGCAGCGGGAGGCTGACGAAGCGGTCAAGGGCATGGTCATCGAGGTCGTCAAGGGCGGTCTGATCGTCGACATCGGCCTGAGGGGCTTCCTGCCCGCGTCGCTGGTGGAGTTGCGCCGGGTGCGCGACCTCCAGCCGTATGTGGGCCGCGAGCTCGACGCCAAGATCATCGAGCTCGACAAGAACCGCAACAACGTGGTGCTGAGCCGGCGGGCCTGGCTGGAGGAGACCCAGCGCGAGCAGCGCGAGGCGTTCCTCGACAACCTCAGGCCGGGCGAGGTACGCAGCGGCGTGGTGTCGTCGGTGGTGAACTTCGGCGCGTTCGTGGACCTCGGCGGGATGGACGGCCTGGTCCATGTGTCGGAGCTGTCCTGGAAGCACGTCGACCATCCCAGCGCGGTGGTGTCGGCCGGTGACCGCATCGACGTGCAGGTGCTGGAGGTCGACCTGGACCGGGAGCGCATCAGCCTGTCGCTCAAGGCCACCCAGCAGGATCCGTGGCAGGAGTTCGCGGCCAGCCACCGGGTGGGGGAGCTGGTGTACGGGCGCATCACCAAGCTGGTGCCGTTCGGGTCGTTCGTGCAGGTCGGCGACGGCATCGAGGGCCTGGTGCACATCTCGGAGATGTCCGCGCACCATGTGGAGCTGCCCGAGCAGGTCGTGACCCCCGGCGAGGAGCTGTGGGTGAAGATCATCGATCTCGACCTTCAGCGCCGCCGCATAAGCCTGTCAATCAAGCAGGCCGCCGAGGGCGGCGTGGTCGCGGCCGAGTACCAGGAGCACTTCGGCGACCACGCCTACGACGAGGAAGGCAACTACATCGGCACCACCGGCTCGGAGGGCCAGCAGGCCTGGGAGGACTACTTCTCCAGCGAGGATGCCAGCCTTGAGCACAGCGGCGCCGACGACGACGCCGGCGACGAGACTGCGGCCGGTGACGGGGACGAAAGCGCCGCCGCCGAAGCCGCGGCCGACGAGACAGCCGACGTCGAGGCCTCCGCCGACGAGGCCGTCGACGCCGAAGCCGCGGCCGACGAGACCTGAGCGC
>VYCM01000029.1 GCA_009843915.1 Acidimicrobiaceae bacterium
GGACTACGTGGCCGTCAACTTCGCCAGCCGCACCATGCGCTGGACCGGCCCCATCATCGGCCTCTACGTGCTGTTCCACCTGGCCGACCTCACCTGGGGCTGGTGGCTGGGCGGCAGCTACATCCGGGGCGACGTGTACCACAACGTGGTCGAGTCGCTGTCATCGATCCCGGTGGCGATCATCTACATCGTGGCCAACGTGGCCCTGTCGGTGCACATCTACCACGGCATGTGGTCGGCGTTCCAGACCCTGGGCGTGAACAACCCCCGGTTCAACCACCTGCGGCGGGGGCTGGCCACCGTCATCTCGGGGGCGATCCTGGTCGGCAACCTGAGCTTCCCGATCATGGTGCAGGCGGGGGTGGTCTCGTGAAGCCGGCGGCAGCCACGATGGCCGGAGCGATCCAGGACGGCGTCGACCACACGAGGTGTGCCGCCATGGACCGGACGAGGGTCGTGTCATGAGCCTCGTGCTCGATGCCAGGGTCCCGGACGGGCCCATCGCCGACAAGTGGGACAACCACAAGTTCTCGGTGAAGCTGGTCAACCCGGCCAACAAGCGGCGCTTCAAGATCCTGGTGGTGGGCACCGGGCTGGCCGGGGCGTCGGCGGCGGCGTCGCTGGCCGAGCTGGGCTACGAGGTCGAGGCGTTCACGTTCCACGACTCGCCCCGGCGGGCCCACTCCATCGCCGCCCAGGGCGGCATCAACGCGGCCAAGAACTACCGCAACGACGGCGACTCGATCTACCGGCTGTTCTACGACACGGTCAAGGGCGGCGACTACCGGTCCCGGGAGGCCAACGTCTACCGCCTGGCCCAGGTGTCGCTCAACATCATCGACCAGTGCGCGGCCCAAGGCGTGCCGTTCGCCCGGGAGTACGGCGGCCTGCTGGCCAACCGGTCCTTCGGCGGCGCCCAGGTGAGCCGCACCTTCTACGCCCGGGGCCAGACCGGCCAGCAGCTGCTGCTGGGCGCCTACCAGGCCATGGCCGCCCAGATCGCGGCCGGCGGGGTGACCCTGCACAACCGGGCCGACGTGCTCGACATCGTGGTCAAGGACGGCGAGGCCTGCGGGATCATCGTCCGGGACCTGCTCACCGGCGAGGTGCAGGCCCACAGCGGCCACGCCGTGGTGCTGGCCACCGGCGGCTACGGCAACGTCTACTACCTGTCGACCAACGCCATGAACTGCAACGTCACCGCAGCGTGGCGGGCGCACCGGCGGGGGGCGACGTTCGCCAACCCGTGCTACACGCAGATCCACCCCACCTGCATCCCGGCCAGCGACGAGTTCCAGTCGAAGCTGACCCTCATGTCGGAGTCGCTGCGCAACGACGGGCGCATCTGGGTGCCCCGCAGCATGGACGAGGCCCGGGCCGCGGCCGACGTGCCCGACGCCGACCGGTACTACTTCCTGGAGGAGAAGTACCCGGCGTTCGGGAACCTGGTGCCACGGGACGTGGCGTCCCGCAACGCCAAGACGGTGGTCGACCAGGGGCTGGGCGTGGGGCCGCTGCGCAACGGCGTGTACCTCGACTTCGCCGACGTGATCGCCCGTGACGGCGAGGCGGTGGTGCGGGAGAAGTACGGGAACCTGTTCGACATGTACGAGCGGATCACCGGCGAAAACCCGTACCGCTCCCCCATGCGCATCTACCCGGCCACCCACTACACGATGGGCGGGCTGTGGGTGGACTACAACCTGATGACCAACGTGCCGGGGCTGTACGCCCTGGGCGAGTGCAACTTCTCGGACCACGGGGCCAACCGGCTGGGGGCCTCGGCGCTGATGCAGGGCCTGGCCGACGGCTACTTCGTGCTGCCCTACACCATCGGCGACTACCTGGCGCCGAAGCTGGGGTCGGCGCCGGTGCCTGTCGATGATCCGGCGTTCGCCGCGGCGGTGGCCGAGGTGGACGACCGCACCCGGGGTTGGCTGGCGGTGCGGGGCACCCGGTCGGTGGACCACTACCACCGGGAGCTGGGCAAGATCGTGTGGGAGTACTGCGGCATGGCCCGCAACCGCACCGGCCTGGAGAAGGCGTTGACTGAGATCCCGGCGCTGCGGGAGGAGTTCAGGGCCAACGTGAAGGTGCTGGGGTCGGCCGACACCACCAACCAGGCGCTGGAGCAGGTCAACCGGGTGGACGACTTCATGGAGATGGCCGAGCTGAAGGTGCGCGACGCCCTGCACCGGGAGGAGTCCTGCGGCGGGCACTTCCGGGAGGAGCACCAGACCCCCGAGGGCGAGGCCCTGCGGGACGACGAGAACTTCGCCTATGTGGCCGCCTGGGACTGGCAGGGCCCGGACCGGCCCCAGGAGCTGGTCAAGGAGCCGCTGGAGTTCGAGAACGTGAAGCTCACCCAGAGGAGCTACAAGTGAGCGCCGCCGCCAACAGTTCTGGCTCGGGCAACGGGCACGGGGCGAGGATGCGGCTGAAGCTGCGGATCTGGCGCCAGGCCGGGCCGGACGAGCCGGGCGCGTTCCTGGACGTCGACGCCCACGACATCCCCGAGGACTGCTCGTTCCTGGAGATGCTCGACATCGTCAACGAGCGTCTCATCGAGGACGACGTGGAGCCCGTGGTGTTCGCCCACGACTGCCGGGAGGGTATCTGCGGCACGTGCGGGGTGATGATCAACGGCCGGCCGCACGGTCCGGAGAAGGCCACTGCCACCTGCCAGCTGCACATGCGCAAGTTCCGCGACGGCGACGAGATCGTCATCGAGCCGTTCCGGGCGGCGTCGTTCCCGGTGGTGAAGGACCTGATGGTGGACCGGCGGGCGTTCGACCGGATCATCGAGTCGGGCGGCTTCATCTCGGCCGCCACCGGCACCGCCCCCGACGCCAACGAGATCCCGGTCCCCAAGGACGTGGCCGACTTCGCCATGGACGCGGCGGCCTGCATCGGCTGCGGGG
>VYCM01000045.1 GCA_009843915.1 Acidimicrobiaceae bacterium
CGGCTGGTGTGCGCCGGCCACCAGTGGGCCTACGAGGTCACCACCGGCTACTGCACGGCCAGGGAGCGCTACCAGCCCCGCTACTCGCTGGAAGTGCGCGACGACCGGATCTTCCTCGAGCTCCCCGCCAAGCGAGGCCCCGACGCGCCGGAGTAGCCGGAGTAGAACAACGGCCCGCTAGTAGGGTGCCGCCCGATTGGTCGTGCCGAGCAGGAGGAGCCCGCCGTGGTCGAGGCCGTGCGTCGTCAATACCGGGCCTATGCGGGGTTCGTGACCACGCCGCAATTCTTCGACGACTCCCCCACCCAGTTCGTGAGTGTCGCCCCGCCCGGGGTGGGCATCATCCAGCGGGTCAACCACATCGACGAGTACCGGTACACGCTGGACGACCGGGCCCGGAACTTCGGCGTGCTGGAGGAGTCGGCCGTCTGCCTGGGCCGCTCGCACTGCCAGGTCATCGGCCAGGTCGGCACCAACTGGGTGCACTGCACCGGCACCAGCCCCACCGACATAGAGCGCATCTGCGCCGACATCTCGGCCAAGGCGGGGGCGCCGTTCGTGATGGCCGGCCAGGCCATCGTGGACGGGCTGCGCGAGATCGGCGCCGAGACGATCACCATCGCCAACGGGTACTTCCGGCCCGACTGGTCCGCCGGGATCAACGCCTACCTGGAGGCGGCCGGCTTCCGGGTGCTGTGGGCCGGCAACATCATCGACCAGGGGCTGATCGCCGACCACGACGAGATGCTGCGCCATGAGGCCGCCACGCTGTGGGACTACCCCGACGACATGATGTTCACGGCCGCGGTGGACGCCCACGCCCGGGCCCCGCAGGCCGACGCCATCGTGCAGACCGGGGCCGGCATGCGGATGGTGCGGGTCCTCGACATGGTCGAGAGCCGCACGGGCACGCCGCTGGTGGCCTCCGACGGGGCGCTCTACTGGCGCATGCTGAAGCACCTGGGACTGCCGGCCGCACCCGGCAACGGGCACCTCCTGTCGACGCTCGGATGACCGGATCGCGCTCCATCGCCGAGATCGTCGCCAACGACATGTGCATCGGCTGGTCATGACCCGCTCCATCGCCGAGATCGTCGCCAACGACATGTGCATCGGGTGGCCATGACCCGCACCATCGCCGAGATCGTCGCCAACGACATGTGCATCGGGTGCGGGCTGTGTGAGGCGCTCACCGGGGGCCGGGTCAAGATGGCCATGACCGATGCCGGATCGCTGCGACCGTCGCCGGTGGACGGGTTCACACCGGCCGAGGAGGCTCAGCTGGTGGCCGCCTGCCCGGGCGCGGTGGCCGAGGCCCGCGTCGAGGCCGGCTGCAAGTCCGACCCCGTCTGGGGCGCCTACCGGTCGATGGCCAGAGCCTGGGCCGCCCATCCCGACGTGCGCCACGAGGCCGCCACCGGAGGGGTGCTCACCGCGCTGGGCATGCACGCGCTGCGAACCGGCCGGGTCGACTTCGTGCTGCACGTCGGCGCCGACCCCGACCGGCCCATGCGCAGCCGCTGGGTGCTGTCGGACACGCCGGAGTCGGTGCAGGCCAACACCGCGTCGCGCTACGGCCCGACCGCTCCGCTCGCCGGCCTGGCTGCCGCGCTGGACCGCGGGCGGCCCTTTGCCATCATCGCCAAGCCCTGCGATCTGGGGGCGGTCCATGCGCTCTCCAAGAAGGATCCCCGAGTCGACGAGCTGTGCACCGTCCGCCTGGTGCTGGTGTGCGGGGGGCAGTCCCGCCTCACCAAGTCGACGGCGGTGCTCGACGAGTTCGGGCTGGACGAGACCGAGGTCGCGCTGTTCCGGTACCGGGGCCACGGCAACCCCGGAGCGACCGTGGTCGAGACCAGGGCCGGTGAGCGGTTCACAAAGACCTACCTCGAGATGTGGGAGGACGAGTCAGGCTGGCAGGTCGAGACCCGCTGCAAGTTCTGCCCGGACGCCCTGGGCGAGGCCGCCGACGTGGCCTCGGCCGACATCTGGCCGGGCGGGGCCCCGACCGGCGAGGACGAGGGCTTCAACGGCATCATCGTTCGCACCAAGGTCGGCGAGGAACTCGTGGCGTCAGCCGTGAAGGCCGGGGAATTGGTGGTGACCGACGAGATCACGACCCGGCAGTTCGACGACTTCCAACCCCACCAGGTGCGCAAGAAGGAGGCGCTGGCGGCCCGCTACCAGGGCCTGGCCGACGCCGGGGTCGCCCCCATCGAGACCCGGGGCCTGCGTATCTCCGAGCTGGGCCGGCGGCTCGACGACGAGCGGTACGAGCAGCAGCGGGCCGGGGCAAAACGGCGGGCCGACCACCTGTAGCGCACAGCGCCCAGCCCGCCCCGAAAATCTCGGGTCGGTTTTGCGCAATAGACACCCATAACCACACCGAGAAACCGCGCCCCGCCCGCCCCGAAAATCTCGGGTCGGTTTTGCGTAATAGACACACAAAACCACACCGAGAAACCGCGCCCCGCCCGCCCCGGGTGCCTTCGGGCGTGTCGGAGGGGAGGCGTACAATCGTGGTGTGAGCGGTGACAGCCGGATCGAGCTGACGGTTCGCCTGCTGCGAGGCGGATCCAAGCGCCAGTTCGAGCGTTACATCAACCGGCTGCTCAAGCTGGCGGCCCGCCACGGCGGCCGGGCCGAGCGACGAGCCAGCGAGGTGAAGGGAGGGCGGGGCCGCCCCGACGCGGTGCTGGTGCTGTCCTTCCCGGACACCGCCGCAGTCGACGCCTACCTGACCGACCCGAGCCGGGACGACCTGGAGGAACTGGCGGCCAAGGCTGTCAAGCAGTCGGTGATCACCAGTGGCCGCCGGCACGACACCGTCGAGCACGAACCCGCAGAAGTGACCGCCCTGCCCATCGATCCCGGCTGAGCCGTGCAGCCAACTCAGAGGGCTGGCAACCGGGTGAGAGTCCGTCGTGCCTCAGCGGTGTCACTCCCGCTCTTGTTCGCCTCGCTCACGGGCCGCTCGGGCCACGGCCTCGCCCGTATAGAGCGGATTCGCGTGCCTATGCGCTCGGCCTCGGGCCCGGAAGTCAGTCTCGGAACCGGGCTGGGCTCAGAGCGTCCACCGAGCCCGGCGGCAGGGGCGGCGGCTCGCACTCATCGGTGATCAGCGCGGCAGCCAGTTGCCCCAGCGCCGGTGACGTCTTGATGCCGTAGCCGCCCTGACCGGCGAGCCAGAAGAACCCCGGATGGTCCGGGTCGAAGCCGGCGACCGGCACCCGGTCGGGAGCGAAGGTGCGCAGGCCGGCCCAGGTGCGGCGCACGCCCCGGACCCGGAGCGTGGTGGCCGCCTCGAGCTCCTCGACGCCCAGCGCGACGTCCTCCGTCTCGGGACGGGCGTCGCACGGCTCGCTGGGGGTCTCGTCGACGGGAGACACCAGCAGCAGGGGACCCTCGGGCTCGAAGTAGAACCGGTTGCCGATGTCCCAGACCATGGGCCAGCCCGCGGTGGAGACCCCCTCGGGCGGCGGGAACACGAACACCGAGCGCCGCAGCGGCCGCAACCCCAGCGGCGCCACGACGGCCATCCCGGCCAGCGGATCGCACCATGCCCCGGCGGCGTTGACGACCACGTCGCAGTCCCAATGCTGATCGCCAGCCTGCACCCGCCAGCCACCTGCCCGGGGCGTGAGGGCGGTCACCCCGGCGTCCAGGTGCAGTTCGGCACCCCTGCGGCGGGCGCCCCGCAGGAAGCCCTGCAGAAGCCCGTCCACATCGATGTTCATGGCATGGGGCTCGTGAACGCCCGCAGCCGCGGCATCGGGGCGCAGCACGCCGACCAGCCGGCAGCAGCGGGACGAGTCGAGTCGATGGACCTCGACACCGTGAGCCTCGGCGGCGGCCGCCTTCTCCTCCAGCGCGTCCCGCTCGGCAGCTCGGGCGATCCACAGCAGGCCCCGGGGCGACAGCAGCGGGTAGTCGGCGAACCCTTCGGGCGGGTCGGCCAGGAACGGGCGGCTGGCCGCGGCCAGCGCGCTCACCACCGGGGCGCCCGACGTCTCGGTGTGGAGGGCGGCGGACCGACCGGTGGCGTGGGCACCGGGATGGGCCTCCTGCTCCACCATCGCCACGGAGGCGTGGTCGGCCAAGTGCCAGGCCGCCGACGCGCCCGCGATACCGGCGCCGATCACGACCACCCGCATCAAATCAGCCTGCCACGGCGGTGCCACGACCGGGGACATCCGGGCCCGAGCGGCCCGGTGAGCGCAGCGAACAAGAGCGGGAACCCGGGCCCGATGCAGGGTCATCTACCGAACGGTATACAATCCGGCGCCGCGGGTCGGCCGGAAGCGGCGCTACCGGAAGCGATCAGCTGCAACTAGGAGGAACAGCGTGCGCGACGGCCTGACCATCATCGACACCGACACCCATGTGTGGCCGTCGGTGGAGGTGCTCAAGCGTTACGCCGACCGGGCACTGCTCGACCACTGGGACGCCGAGCTGGCCCACTACGAGCGCCGGGTCGAACTGCCCCTCACCTACGGCGACCCCGACGGCCCCTGGACCAACCTCAGCATCGAGCCCCGCGGCTACCTGCGGGAGATCGGCGAGAAGTCGCAGCACGAGGAGGAGCTGGGCGCGGGCGGCCGGGCCGCGCTGGAGGGCAAGATCCGGGGCCTAGTCGTCACCGAGGACTCCCCCCGCTACGGCGTCGGCCACGACAACGCCGAAGGCCGCATCGCCGACATGGACCGCGAGGGCACCGACGTGCACCTGCTGATCCCAGGAACGTGGCCCCAGTCGGTGACGGTGTGCCCCACCGACGTGGCCACCGGGCTGTACGAGTCGTACCAGCGCTACATGACCGACTTCTGCTCCATCGACACCGGCCGGCTCAAGAGCCTGCTGATGCTCACCGGCGAGGACGTCGAATGGTCGGTGGGCCACATCGAGCAGTGCGGCGATCAGCCGTCGGTGGCCGGAGCCATGCTCGCCCTGGCCGAGGGCTACCCCATCGACGACCCCGACCTGGAGCCGATCTGGGCCGCGCTGGCCGCCGCCGACCTGCCCCTGCTGCACCACTCGTTCTTCTACGAGCCGCCCTACTTCCCCGGCTACCGCGACGTGTGGGACAACATCGTGGTGGCCCGCACCGCGGCCCACCCGTGGGGGGCGCAGCTGCGGCTGGCCTACCTGCTGCTGTCGGGGGTGTTCGACCGCCACCCCGACTTCCGGGTGGGCTTCTCCGAGACCGGCTGCGGCTGGCTGCCCGAATGGCTGCTGCGCCTCGACGGCCAGTCCAGGCACCTCAAGAGCAAGGGGCCGCAGCTGTCGATGCTGCCGTCGGAGTACGCCCGGGCCGGTCACGTCTACTGCGGGATCGAGCTGTACGAGGGCCGCAAGATCTACGACTACGTCGACAGCGTCCTGGGCGACGGGGTGCTCATGTACCAGTCGGACTTCCCCCACGCCCAGTGCCGTTTCCCCGACTCTCCCGGCTCGGCGCTGGCCTGGGGCATTGAAGACGGCGCCAAACGCGAGAGACTGTTCTCGGGCAACGCCACCCGGTTCCTGCGCATGGCGGCCTGACCGTCGCAGCAGCCGAGCGGCGCTGCCGGGCACGCCAGACTCAACAGACAGGACTCAGAAGGGACGGACGATGGTCGAACGAGAGCAGACCCGGCTGCGAGAGCGTGACCGCAGCGAGGAGGACCGGCACCCGTACGAGGTCTTCTTCTCCACGTTCGCGGAGCGGCGCAACCTGGCCGACAGCGGCCAGGTGGTGATCAAGGGCAAGGACCTGCCCTGGCAGCAGTCCCGTCAGGGGCGCAGCAAGTACTACCTGCACATGCGGGCCGAGAACCGGGCCGTTCAGGACTGGATGGTGTTCCGCAAGGACATCCAGACCGAGTCGGGAGCCCATACCCATCAGGGCGGGCTGGTGATCTACGTCACCCGGGGCGCGGGCTACAGCGTGTTCGACGGGGTGGAGTACCACTGGAAGCCGGGCGACCTGCTGATCCTGCCGGTGAAGCCCGGCGGCGTCGAGCACCAGCACTTCAACTACGACGACTCCCAGAGCTCGCAGTGGATCGCCTTCATCTACATCCCGTTCCTGTTCCAGACCGGCTCGATGCTGGCCCAGGTCAAGGAGCAGTCGAACTGGCGGGAGATGGCGTCCACCGACACCGGCACGGACGATCCGGACGGCGCCGACGGCGAAGCCGGCGAGGATCCCATCGTGGCCGTCACCCGGATCATCGGCGAGAGGGCCGGCGATGGCTGACCAGACGCTCTACGACATCACCTTCGCCGAGTCGCGTGACGAGCGCGACCGCCGGTCCCAGGCCAAGAACCTCATCGGACGGGACGACTGCGAGCCCGAACTGAACCGCATGGGGACCATGCGCTGGTACCTGCACCCCCACCTGGAGACCCCCAGCACCAGAGCCCTGTACTTCCACGAGCTGGAGGTCCCGCAGGGCTCCAACAGCGGCAAGCTGTACTGCCAGGGCGGGATCATCCACTTCGTGATGGCCGGCAGCGGCCACACCGTGCTCGACGGCCGGGCCCACGAATGGGAGGAGGGCGACGTGATCGCCATCCCGATCAAGGAGTCGGGAGTGACCTACCAGCACTTCAACACCGGCGTGGGACCGACCAGGATGCTGGTGTGCTGGGCCAACCTCGACTCGGCCATCAGCCCCGAGGGAGGGGTGGCCATGGAGGTGCTCGAGCCGTGTCCGGAGTGGCAGGCCCAGCACAGCTGACCCGCTTGGCGGCCCGGCCCGCGCCGGGATCCAAGCTGGGGCCGTCGGAGGCCAGCCTGTCGGCGGCCTGCCTGGAGCAGCTGGGCCTCGCCGACGGCGACGCGGTGGCGCTGCGCAACGGCGACCACAAGGCCTGGGCGGTGGTCAGGACACACGACCACGACGACAAGCTGGTGCGGCTGGGGCGCATGCTGTGGCCCCAGTTGGCGGTGCGCCCCGGCGAGCCCATGGACGCCACGGCGGTGGGTGAGCTGCCGGAGGCGCAGAACGCCCGCATCACCCCGCCCTACAACCTGACGTTCAACCTGCACCAGCGGCTGCTGGAGCGCCTGCGCGACGACGGGACCCCGCTGTACGGCGGCAACCGGGTGCTGGCCGAGATCTACCCCGGCGGTGCGGGGATGCTGGTGCGCATCGACCTGGCGTCGCCGTCGCCGTCGCGCATGGGCGACAGCACCGAGGTGGAGCTGCACCGGGCCGACGTCAGCGTGTCGGAGCGGCTCATCACCCTGGCCGACGTGGGCGGGTGCGACCCGATCATCAGGCGCCTGCGGGAGCTGGTGGAGCTGCCGCTGCTGCGCCCCGCCTTCTACCGCCGGCTGGGAGTGCGCCCGCCCAAGGGAGTGCTGCTGCACGGACCGCCCGGCACCGGCAAGACGCTCATCTGCAAGGCGCTGGCCAACGAGCTGGGCGTCACCGCCTACCGCATGTCGGCCACCGAGCTGGTGGGCAGCGTGCAGGGCGAGACCGAGGCCAACCTCCGGCTGCTGTTCTCGCGGGCGCTGGCCCACGCCCCGTCGCTGGTGATGATCGACGAGTTCGACGTGATCGCCACCAACCGGGAACGCCTGGCGTCGCAGAGCGACGTGCGGGCGGCCAGCCAGCTCCTCACCCTGATGGACGGGCTCGAGGAGGTGGACGGCCTGATCCTGATGGCCACCACCAACCGCATCCAGGCCATCGATCCGGCCTTCCGGCGGCCTGGGCGCTTCGAGGAGGAGATCTTCGTGGGCCCGCCCAACGAGGCGGCCCGGGCTGAGATCCTGTCCATCCACACCCGGGAGATGCCCCTGACCGCCGAGGCGCAGGACGCCATCGCCACGGTGGCTGGCGAGACCGGCGGCTTCACCGGGGCCGATCTGATGCACCTGGCCCGCTCGGCCGGTCTGGAGGCCGCCGACCGGCTGGCCACCGGCCAGGAGGGCTTCGAGCTGGCCGACTCGCTGGAGGGCACCGAGCTGGCGGTCGAGCCGGGCGACCTCGAAGCCGCGCTGCGAACGGTGCGGCCCAGCGTGCTGCGAGACGTTGTGACCCGCACCGATCGCATCACCTGGGACCAGATCGTGGGCCTCGGCGACCTGAAGGCGCGCCTGCGGGAGTTGGGCCAGCGGGCAGTGGAGCCCGATGGGGGCGGGCAGGGCGTGCTGCTGCACGGCCCGGCCGGGTCGGGCAAGAGCGCGCTGGTGCATGCGCTGGCCTCCGAGCTGGGCGTGAACTTCGTGGCCATCGAGGGCAGCAAGGTCTACAACCAGTGGCTGGGCGAGTCCGAGGAGGCGGTGCGGGCCCTGTTCAGGCGGGCGGCCGAGGCCCGCCCGTCGCTGGTGATGCTCGACCACCTCGACGCGCTGGCCCCGGTGCGGGCCGGTGAGAGCGGTGAACGCACCGACGAGCGGGTGGTCTCCGCCCTGCTGGCTTCGCTCGACGACGTGCTGGCCGAGGGCCAGGTGTTCGTGGTGGGCGTCTCGAACCGGCCCGAGCTGATCGACCCCGCCGTGCTGCGCTCCGGGCGCCTCGGGGTGCATCTCGAGGTGGCCAACCCCGACGCTGCTCGCCGCGGTGCGCTGATCGCCGCTCTGTCAGCCGCCCATGGGCTGGAACTCGACGAGGACCTGACGGCGGAGCTGGCCGACGGCACCGGCGGCTGGAGCGCGGCCGACATCGTGATGCTGGTAGCCGAGGCGGCCAGCCGGTCGGCGTTGCAGGACCGGCCCATGAGCTTCGACGACCTGGTAGAGGCCATGCCCGCCATCACCAGGTTGTAGCTGCGCCATGAAGATCGCCGGGTCGGTGAGCGGGTCGGCGGGAGTGGCCAGCGGCCACAGGCTCGCCACCCAGGCGGGCATCGAGGCGTTGCAGGCCGGCGGCACCGCAGTCGACGCGGCGCTGGCCGCGGCGTTCACCCAGTGGGTGGTGAACGCCCCGCAATCCGGTCCCGGCGGGGAGATGGTGGCGCTGGTCGCCGGAACGGGCGGCGACGACGCAACGGACGGCGGGGTGCAGGTCTACGGCGGATGGTCGCGGGCTCCGCTGGCGCCAGCCGGCGGCGACGGCGCGGCTCGTGAGGGCTGGCCGGCGACCAGCGGTCCCGTAAACGCGGTGGTGCCCGGCTCGCTGCGGGGCGCGGAGGCCGCGTGGAGGGCCCACGGAAGGCTCGACTGGACCGACCTCTTCTCCGGGGCTCTGACGGCGGCGACCGGTCACACCGTCACGCCGCGCATGGCCGAGGTGTACGAGAAGGTCGAGAACCGGGGCCACGTCGTCGCCCTGCAACGGATGCTGGGAAGCGAGCGAGCCCCGAAGGCGGGGGCAACCATCCGGCTGCCGGATCTGGCCGCCACCCTCGAGACGGTCGCCTGGCAGGGGCCCGACGCCTTCTACCGCGGCATGCTGGCCGATCGGCTGGTGGAGGCGGCCGAGGCCGAGGGGGCCGCGCTCCGCCACAACGATCTGGCCGCGGTGGAGGCCACCGTCGAGCCGGCCCTGCGGTTCGACCTCGACGACATCGTGGTGTGGGTGACCGGTGTCCCGAGCCAGGCCCCCATCACGCCGGCCCTGCTGGCCACCGCCCCGCCCGGCGCCGACCCGGCCTCGCGGGACTTCGCCGAGGCGGTGGCCCCGCTCACCGAGCAGCAGCTCACGGAGTTCTGCATCCGCGGCCCGGCCCGCCCGGCGGGAACGGCGGTGGCCACCGCGCTGGACGCCGGCGGCCTGTCGGCGACCGTTGTGCACAGCCTGGCCGGAGTGCAGTTCGGCACCGGCTGGGTGGCCGGCGGCACCGGAGTGGCCTTCAGCAACCGGGTAGGTACCGCCCTGTCGGATCGAGCGGACCTGCCCGGGTGCAACCTGCGGGGCGGCGCGGTGCTGCCCCACACGCTCAGCGCGGCCCACGTGCGCCGCCGGTCCGGTCCGGGCTGGATGACGGTGGCCACCCCGGGGGGCGACCGTCAGGTGCAGTGGCTGGCCCAGGCCATCCAGCGCTTCCGGCGGGGCGAGGCCACAGCCGACATCGCGGCCGGGTCCCGCTGGTTCGTGTGCCCCACCGGCGACCGCTTCGGTGTGCCCGCCGGCATCGGCGAGCCGTGGTACGCCTTCGCCGAGCCGGGCATCGCCTGGCGCGACGACACCCATCTGGCCGGATACGAGGTCAGGCACACCAGCAACGTCGGCGGCGGGCTGCAACTGGTGGTCGGCGGCGGCAGCCCGGGCCGCAGCGGCCAGAGCGTTGCCGATCTGGCCAGCGACCCTCGCTCGGGAGGGGCAGCCCTCACGCTGGTGTGACGGATGGCACGTTTACAGGCCCTTGACGGCCCGGGAGAATAGGGGCACGCAAGACACACGCCTCTCTCGACGTTGCTTCCGTGAACTCGACCCGATGCGCCCGCTGCGGGCGCATCTGCCGCGAATGGGGGGAGAAAGGAAGAGAGGAAGGTGGACACGAATGGAGTGATGGGCGTCGAGGCGCCCATAGGCAGGGACACAGGCAGAGACAGAGACTGGTTCACCAGCCTCTATCACGACAGCTACCGGATGCTGTTGGCCTACGCCAGGAGACGTGTGGATGAGCAGACAGCCGACGAAGTGGTCGCCGACACGTTCCTGGTCGCCTGGCGTCGCCGGGACGAGGTCCCGGAGGGCTTCGAGCGGGCGTGGCTCTTCGGAGTGGCCCGCAACACGATCCTCACCGCCAACCGGACCGCTCGCCGCCGCCACGCTCTCAACGGCAAGCTCCACGGCGCGGCTCGGACCGGCCCCTGGACCGATGACCGCTACGAGACGTCGGACCGGGCCGACGCCCTGCTGCCGGCCCTGCAGGCCCTGCGCGAAGAGGATCGGGAGATCCTGATGCTGGTGGCGTGGGAAGGGCTGTCGCATGCCGAGATCGGCGAGGCCATGGGCATCTCGGCCAACGCGGTGGCCATCAGGGTGCACCGGGCCCGCAAGCGGCTCACGGACCGGATCGACAGCACCGCCGTCCATTGCGGAGCGTGAAGTCCGACACGACCTGGGGGGTCTTGTGGCGCACACGAGAAGGCAGGCAGACGTGACAACCGGTGACGGCTCGAATCCTGGAGACGACCTCGACGGCGACCCCGGCAGCGACCGCGACGACGACGTCATCGAGCGACTGCGCCGGCTTGATCCCGTGGACGTCGAGTCGCTCCCATCCTCGCGCCGGGCCGAAGCCATGAGAACGCTCGAAGCGATCCTCGGCCCGGAGGATGACACCGAACCCTCGTAGGGGGCCGCACGGCGGAAATTCGTGTTGGGGCCGCGGGTTGGTATACAACATGAGCCGAACCCGCCCCAGGACGAGCCATGTACGTAAACCTGACTTTCACGGACCCGGACTGGCCCCAGGCCACGATCACGGCCATGGCCGACTTCGCGGCCCAGCACCGCGACGAGCTGCGAGCCTGCCAGCAGGACGCCCGGTTCCCGTCCGAGATCTACGCGGCCATGGGCAACCACGGCTGGGTAGGTCCGTTCACGCCTCAGGATGAAGGGGGCAGCGGCCTAGGCGTCGCCGAGTACTGCCTGATCGAGGAGGAGGTGGGCCGGCTGGGGCTGGTGTCACCGCAGATCTCGATCCAGGGCCAGCGGTGGCTCATCGACTGGGCCACACCCGAGCAACGGGAGCGCTACCTGCCGGGGATCGCCCGCGGCACGCTGATCTTCTCCGAATCGATCTCCGAGCCCGGCGTCGGCTCGTCCATGAAGCTGATGCGCACCACCGCCGAGCGCGACGGCGACGACTGGATCATCAACGGAGCCAAGACCCATGTGAACCTGGGATGCGAGAGCCAGGTCACCCTGGTGTACGCCATCGCCCCCGAGGGGATCACCGCCTTCCTGGTGGACACCGACCTGCCCGGCGTGTCGACCACCCGCACCGACCCGATCGGGCTGCGGCTGATCCCCACCGCCGACGTGATGCTGGACGATGTGCGGGTGCCGGGATCGGCGGTGCTGGGCGAGGCCGGCCGGGGCATGGACACATTCTTCTCGACGTTCAACATGAGCCGGCTGGGCAACGCCTCGGAGCTGATCGGTTTCGGGCGGCGGGCGCTGGCCGACGCCATCGCCTACGGATCGGGCCGGGAGGTGGGCGACTCGGTTGTGACCGACTTCCAGGGCATCCAGTGGACCGTGGCCGACTGTTACAGCGACCTCCACGGGGCGTCGCTGGCCCGTGACCACGCGGCCAACGTCCACGACGCTGGCGGCGACGTGGCGCTGGCCACGACCCTGGCCAAGAAGATGGCCATCAGGGCGTCGGAGCACGCCGTCAACGAGGCGTTCGCCCTGACCGGGGGCCACGGCCTGTACACCGACACCGACTACGGCCAGCTGCTGCACGACATGAAGGTGCTGCGGGTGGCGGGAGGCTCGCTGGAGGTGCTGCGCAACTACGTAGCCCGCCGGGTGTTGCGAGCCGACGACTACGAGGGTCTGGGTTGAGCCAGCCAGCACCCCAGCGGAATTGGCAGCAGAACGCGCCGTATAGGGGGCAAGACGCTGCCAGTTCGCGAGCAGGCCGCAAGCCTCCGACGAATTGGCAGCAGAACGCGCCGTATAGCGGGCAAGACGCTGCCAATTCTTGGGGCGGGGTAGCGGCGTGAGGAACCTGGCCGAGCTGGTCTGCGACCGTGTGCAACGGCGGCCCGGTGCCCGCTTCGGCATGGCCGGCGGCGCCACCCCGACGCGAGCACAGGCCGCTGAGCTGGCTCTGGGCTCGCTCGGGGCACTGCAGGAGGCGGGAGCGGGACACCGGCAGCGGGTAGCGCTCATAGGCACCACGTCGAACTCCTACCTGGTGGCCTGGCTGGCGCTGGTGCTGGCCGGAGCCGAGACGGCCCTGGTGAACCCCGACTACCCCGACGAGTTGCTGGCCGAGATGCTGGACCAACTCGCGCCGGACGCAGTCGTCTGGTCGGGACGAGCCCACGGACCTTCGGTGGCGCCCGGAGCGGTCCATCTCGACGCATCCAGAATGGACCGGGGAGACCTCGCGAGCGCCGGCGACGGCCGGCGAATCATCACCGGTGCCCGAGCCGGACTGGACGGGCTGGCCGACGCGCCCGGGCTGGGGCGGGACCGCTTCGATGTGGCCGGCTGGATGCACACGTCGGGGACCACCGGCTTGCCCAAGTTCTGCGAGCAGACCCACGAGTACTTCCTGCGACTGGGCCGGTTCATCGCCGACTCCATGTGCTTCTCGGAGGCCGACACGGTGCTGGCGCCGCTGCCGATGTTCCACATCAACCCGCTCGGCTACGGGGTGATCGGCGGGCTCACCGGCGGCACCGAGGTGCTGGGCCTCGAGCGCTTCTCGGCCAGCGGCTTCTGGCCGCTGGTGCGCGACACCGGAGCGACCGTGCTGATCCTGCACGCCCCGCCGGTGGAGATACTCAAGCGGGCCACCGGCGCCGCCGACGCGGCCGGGCACCGGGTGAGCCGGGTGTTCTTCGCCGACCCCGACTTCCTGGAGGCGTTCGACGTCCCGCTGGGCTTCTCGGCCTACGGGTCCACCGAGGCCGGCGGCCTGTGCCACATCTGGGCCTGGCGGCGGGGCGAGCGGCCCGACCATCCCGAGGGCATGTCCCGCTACGGGGGCCGGGCCCGCCACGAGGTGCAGTGGCGGGTCGATAGCGGCGGCGAGATCGAGGTGCGGGCCGACCGTGCGGGGGTGCTGTTCTCGGGCTACCGGCGAGCCGACGGCCTGGTGCGGCCCTTCGACGAAGACGGCTGGTTCGCCACCGGCGACCTGGGCCGGGTCGACGACGCCGGGAATCTGGTGTTCATCGAACGGGCCAGCGAGTCGATCCGGGTCAAGGGCGAGTTCGTGCCCATCGGCTACGTCGAGCAGCGGTTCGCGTCGGTGGACGGCGTCACGGACGTGGCGGTGTGGCGCCGCAACAGCGAGCTGGTCGACGATGAGATCGTGCTGTACCTCGTCGGCCCCTCCATCCCGACCGAGGCCATCGCGGCGGTCAGCCGGCAGCTGCCCCCGTTCATGCAGCCGGCGGCGGCGGCCCGGTTGGCGGAGATACCCCGCGACTCCGGAGTGGGCAAGGTGCGGCGGCGCCTGCTCGACGACGCCACCGTGCTGGAGTGGGTCGACCTGGCGGAGGCGCCGAGATGACCGCGACCCACGCATGATCGGGGCATCGATATGACCGTGATCGACGGGATGGTCGACTTCCACGTGCACTCGGCCCCGAGCCTGGCCCCGCGCCACAGCCACGATCCGCACACCTTGGAGGAGGCCCGGGCCGCGGGAGTGGCCAAGTTCGTGCTGAAGGCCCACGAGGGCTCCTCGGCGGAGCGGGCCGCGCTGCTCGGCGACGAAGTCTTCGGGGGCGTGGTGCTCAACTCGCCGGTGGGCGGGGCCAACCCCGACGCAGTGGCGGTGGCCGCGGCCCTGGGAGCCAGGGTGGTGTGGCTGCCGACCATCTCGGCGCCGGCCCACATCGCAGCCAGCAGCAGCCCCGAGCTCAGCGCTCACCGGGGCATCTCGTTCCGTGAGGTGCCGGTAGTCGAGGACGGCGCGGTGCGCCCGGAGTGGCTGGACGTGTTCGACGAGGCCGCCCGGGCCGGCATGGTGCTGGCCTCGGGCCACCTCACCATGGACGAGGCCGTAGTGGCCTTGGACACGGCCCGGCGCCGGGGAGTCGACCGGCTCCTGGTGAACCATCCGGGCCTGAACTTCTTGGGCTGGCGCGACGAGCATCTGGAGCAGTTCCGGGCGCTGGGCGCGCACCTGGAGATCGGCGTGCTGGCCGACCTGCTGGCCGGCGAGGCCGGGCCCCGTACCGAGGATCTGGTGGCGTCGTACCCGCACGAGCTGCTGGTGTTCGGAAGCGACCTCGGTCACCGCGACTACCCGCCCATCGCCGAGGGCATCCGGGACTGGGTCGAGCGTCTAGACCCGATCCTGGGCGATCGCGGCTTAGCGCTGGTGGCCGGCGCCACGGCCGAAGCGATCCTGGCATGAGCGCTACGGAACTGGCAGCAGAATGCCCCCTATACGGCACACCACGCTGCCAATTCCGGCGGCGAGCGGGGGCGGCATGAGCGCGGCGGGCCGTGTGCGGCGGATCGCGGTGCTGCCGGGCGACGGGGTGGGCGCCGAGGTGGTGGCCGGACCGGTCGAGCTGCTGGAAGCCATCGCCGGCGCCGGTCGCATCGAGCTGACCGGGCCCTGGCCGGTGGGGGCCTCCGCCTTCGGGGAACTCGGCACCGGCCTGCCGGCCGACACGCTGGCCGCCTGCGACGGCAGCGACGCCATGTTCTTCGGCGCGGCCGGGGAGCACCCGGGCGTGTCGCTGGACGACTACCGGCCCGAGCACTCCATCATCGGCCTGCGCCAGCGCTACGACCTGAGGGTCAGCATCCGCAACATCGTCAGAGCCGGCGAGGGCGGCGGACGCCCGCTGATCGTGCTGCGCAACCTGCTGGGCGGGGCCTACGGCGCGGCGTCCACCCGCACCGAGAGCGACGGCACTGACGCCGCCTGCGACGAGGTGATCCTCACCCCCGACCAGATCACCGAACTGGCCGAGATGGCCTGCGACCTGGTCGAGCAGGGTCTGGCATCGAGCATCGTGTCGGCGGACAAGGCCAACCTGATGGCCACCAGCCGGCTGTGGCGCTCGATTACCGGCCAGGTGGCCGAGAAGCGGGGCGTGCCCCTGCGCCACACCTACATCGACCGCATGGCCTTCGAGCTGGCCCACGACGACGTGGTGGCCGACACGGTCGTGCTGACCGAGGGCATCTTCGGCGACATGCTCAGCGACCTGGCCGCGGGACGGGCCGGGTCGATCGCGCTGTGCGGCTCGGCCAGCGTCAACCCCGGACCACCGGTCCAGGGCCGCTGCGTCGGCCTGTTCGAGCCGGTGCACGGCTCCGCGCCCCGCCACACCGGCAAGGGAAGGGTCAACCCGTCGGGCGCCTACCTGGCTCTGGCCGCGCTGCTGGAGTGGTTCCCGGAGACGGCCGAGCTGGGCCCGCCGGTGACCGCGGCGCTCTCGGAGGCTCTTCAGGCCGGTCCCCTCACCTACGACCTGGCGCCCGCGGGCACCGAGCCGGCCGGCACCGCGTCGTTCGCCGCGGCCGTCAACGCCCGGGCCCTCCCCCGCCTCAAGGAGCTGCTATGAGCCCGGTACCCCACTTCACCGAGGAGCAGATCGCCGAGCTGTGTGACCTGGAGACGGTCACCGACTGGCTGGAACGGGCCTGGCGGGACCTGGGGGCGGGCGAGGCGGCCACCACGCTCAGGGTGCGGGCTGCGGCCAGCGGGCTGATGGGCAGCGCCATGGCCGCTTCGTGGCCCCGGCATCAGGTGGTGGGCGGCAAGCTGTACCTCACCCACCCCGACGGGTTCGCCTTCCTGGTGGGGCTGTTCAGCCCCGACGCCGGGCTGGTGGCCACCTTCGACGGGCTGGGCCTCACCGCCATCCGCACCGCGGCCGCCAGCGCGCTGGCCGTGCGCCACCTCGCCCCGCCCGACGCGACCACGGCGGCCGTGTTCGGAACCGGAAACCAGAGCCGACTCCACATGCAGGCCCTGGCCCAGGAACTGCCGCTACGGGACCTTCGGGTATGGGGGCGTGATCCCGGCAAGGCCGAGGAAGTCGCCGCTTGGGGTCGGGATCGGGGCATCCCCGCTCGGGCGGTGGCCGACCCCGACGGCGCAGTGTCCGGGGCACGGGTCGTGGCCACGGTGACGTCCAGCTACACGCCCGTGTTCGACGGCTCGCTCCTGGACCCCGCCGCACTGGTGTGTGCGGTCGGGTCCACCAAGGCCGACCGCCAGGAAGTCGACAGCACCACCGTGCAGCGGGCCGGCTTCGTGGTGAGCGACAGCGCGGAGGGAGCCCGCACCGAGGCTGGCGACCTGATACACGCTGCCGCCGAGGGCCTCTTCGACTGGGACAGCCTGGCCGACCTGGCCGACGTGATCGCGGGCACGGTCACCCCGCCCCAGCCGGGCAGCGGGATCGTGCTGTTCGAGTCTCAGGGGGTAGCGCTGCAGGACGTGGTGATCGCCACCCTCGCCTACCAACGCTCCTGACGATGGCATTCCAGCTCTTGTTCGCTGCGCTCACGGGCCGCTCGGGCCGTGCCTCCCGCTCTTATTCGCTGCGCTCACGGGCCGCTCGGGCCCGGGGCCTCGCTCGGGATATCGCTCCCGACGCATCGCAAGCCATCCGCTCGGCCTCTGGGCGCCGGTAGGTTCCCCCGCATGAGCATCTGCACAGTCGAGATTGATGTGGCCGCCGACCGGGAGCGGACATTCGCCTACCTGGCCGAGGCCGCCAACCAGGCCGAGTGGCGCCACGACGTCGGCACCTGCGAGCTGACCGACGGGGACGCCGGCACCGTCGGCGCCGTCTACCGGCAGACCAACCGCGGCCAGGAGGTCGAGTTCCGCATCACCGCCATCGAGGCCGGCTCGTCCATCACCTGGGTGTGCGCCGAGGACACGACGTGGCCCGTCGCAGGCACCTACCGGCTGAGCGACACCGCCGGCGGTGGCACCCGCATCACCATGGACCTGGAGATGACCCCGTCGGGGCCATTCATCCTCATGCGGCCGTTCGTGCCGCTCATGGTCAAGGCGCAGCGCAAGAAGTACGCCGCCGGCCTGCAAGCCGCCCTCGGCTGACCGCTACCGGCGGCCGAAGGACTGCTGGGGGACGCCTCTCATCAGCGAGAAGTGGCCCTGCACGCCCCGCCAGGGGCCGTCGATCGCGTCACGCATCAGCACGAACGAGCAGCGGCCGGGGCGGTCGAAGGGCGTGCCGTCCTCGGCGTAGCCGGTCGAGGTCCAGGTGACCATCACCGCGGCCATCAGCCGGTCGCCGGAGACCCGGGCCCGCATCTTGTCTGTCAGCAGGACGAAGTCGGTCATGGTGGGCCAGACGTTGCGCCACTGGCCGTTGACGAAGTGGTCCACCCCCACCACCACGTCCTGCCAGGTGCTGAAGCTGTTCACCTCGGAGTCCATCATGGCCGCGGCCTCCTCGTAGCGGAGGTTGGCCACGTGGCCGGAGAACCGGTCGACCCATTCGGTGAGGGACGCCTGGTCGTCGGGATGCAGGTCTTCGATGGCTGGGTTGCTCATGACGATGATTCTGCCGGACCGACCGGGCCGAGCACCCTGTCGGTGTAGGTGTTCGCGAAGGTCCCGTCCGGGTCGAGCTCGGAGCGGACCCGCTGGAACCGGTCCCACTCCGGATACAGCGGGGCCAGGGACCGGTGGTCGTGGAAGTGGAGCTTGCCCCAGTGGGGGCGGCCCCCGTAGTCGGCCGCGATGGCCTCCACCCCCTGGAAGTAGGCCAGGTACGGCGTGCCGGCGTAGACGTGGCAGGCGAACCAGCCGGTGTCCCGGCCGTAGGCGGTGGACAGCGGGATGTCGTCGGCCGCCGACACCCGGACCTCGACCGGGAAGGTCACCGGCGACGGCAGGCTCCGCACCAGGGCCCCGATGCGGCGCACGGCCTCGGGCACGGCGGCCACCGGCACGCCGTACTCCATCTCGTAGAAGCGCACCAGGCGCCTCGACACGAACACCCGGTGGCTGGCGTCGATGAAGTCCCGGCGAGCAGCGGCCCCGGTGGTCATCCTGGCCACGGTCGGGGCGAGGGACGGGAAGCGGCGGACGGTGCGGTTGGCCAGCCCGAACGCGACGTTCTCGTAGAGCATCTTGTCGCGGGCCTCGACCAGACGGTTCTGGGGGCGCCGGGGCTCGCCGGTGCGGCTGTTGCGCTTGACATGGGCGCGCCGGGCTCCCGGCGTCCAGAAGAACTCCATGTGGTCGTGGCCGGCCATCTGCTGCTCGAAGCCGTCGAGCAGGCCGTCCAGAGGCTCGACGGTCTCCACCGCGTGGAGATCGAAAGCGGGGACGCACTGGAGCGTCATCCGGGTGACGATCCCGAGCGCCCCGATCCCCACCCGGGCCACCCGCAGCAGGTCGGGCCGCTCGTGCTCGTCGCAGCGGATCAACCGGCCCCGGCCGTCGACGATGTCCATGCCGACGATGGTGGTGGCCAGGTTGCCCAGTCCCAGGCCCGTGCCGTGGGTGGCGGTGGCGGTGGCCCCGGCCAACGACTGGCGGTCGATGTCGCCCAGGTTGGGCATGGCCAGCCCGGCCTGATCGAGCTGGCGGTTGAGGGCGTCGAGCCGGATGCCGGCCTGCACCGTGACCCGGCACCGGACGGTGTCGACGGCCTCGACCGCGGCCAGGCGGTCCAGCGACACCAGGATCCCGCGGGTGCAGGCGGTGTCGGTGAAGGAGTGGCCCGACCCGACAGCCTTCACGGTCAGCCCGCTTGCGGCGGCCCGCCGCACGATGGCGGCCACCTCCTCAACAGAGCCCGGCCGGAGGATCTCGCTCGGCACGCACACCTGGTTGCCGGCCCAGTTGCGGAACGTGGAGGTGCGCCGGGGAGCAGTCAAGCCCACGGAATTCCGCTCCTGTTCGCTGCGCTCACGGGCCGCTCGGGCCACGGCCTCGCTCCACGCCTCGCGAAGGGTCTCATCAGCAACTACCTATCCGCTCGGCCTCTGGGTTCACCAGTGGCGGAGGTCGACGGGCCAGCAGTCGACCACGTCGTCGCCATCGACCACCCAGAAGCGCTCGTGGCGAGCGACGGTCGGATCGAGATGGCCGGGCAGCAGCCGGACCCGGTCGCCGACGCGGAGCAGGCCTTCCGGGTCGAGCAGGGTTGTGTGCTCGTCGGACACGAACTCGATCCCGCCGCCGGGCCACGACGGCGGCCCGTGGTCCATGCCGAAGGCCTTCAGGCCGGCGTCGGCGACGGCCCAGCCCCGCGGGCTCACCGACACCACCGTGGCCAGCACCGACACCGCTATCTCGAACGGGCTCTCAAGCCGCGCGTAGTCGGTGTCGAGCAGGCAGTAGGAGCCGGCCTGCAGCTCGGTGACCCAGCGGTTGACCGCATAGGTGCCGGTGCCGCCGCCCGAGACCACGTCTCCCCCCACCGCGGCATGAGCCTCCACCAGCACCTCCATGGAGGCCCGCACCCGGGCAGGCTTGCTGGCCGCGCTGGCCATCATCAGATGCCCCTCGTAGCCCATCACCCCCCGGACCTCGAGCCCCGCCGCCCGGGCGGTGTCGGCCAGGCGGCCGGCGTCGTCCGGGGCGCACCCGCAGCGCATCAGCCCCACGTTCACGTCGATGAGCGCCTCGGTGACGCCGCCGGCGGCCGCGGCAGCGATGGTGGCGTCGGAGTCGACGGCCACCGTGACCCGATGGCCGGCCTCGACCAGCCTCCCCAGGCGGGAGGCGTCCAGAACCTCGTTGGCCAGCAGCAGGTCGCGCCCTAGCCCGGCCGCAGCCAGGCCCTCCATCTCCCTCACCGTGGCCGCGCAGAAGTTCTCATGGCCGGCATCGGCCAGGATCCGGGCGATGGCGGTGGACTTGAACGCCTTCACATGGGGCCTCAGCGACAGCCCGGGCCAGGCCGCCGACATGGCCGCCACGTTGGCATCGAACAGGCTGCGCTCCACGACCAGACACGGCGTCGGGAGCTGATCGAGTGTCTGCGGCTCGGTCTTCACGGGACGGGTCCGCTCGGGTGTCGATGTAGATGCGGTATACAGGCATCATGACGCTTACCCGGTTCGGGTTCAACATTCCCAGCTTCAGCTACCCCGGCGTGGACGACTCAGACATGTTCAGCGCAGTCTGCGCCGCCGCGGCGACCGCCGAGAACAGCGGGTTCGACTCCCTGTGGGTGATGGACCACTTCCACCAGATCCCGCCCATGGGCGCGGCCCACGAGCCCATGCTGGAGCCCTACACCCTGCTGGCCGGGCTGGCCCCCTGGACCCGCACCGCCCGGCTGGGAGCGCTGGTGACCGGCGTCACCTACCGCAACCCGGCCCTGCTGGCCAAGACGGTCACCACCCTCGACATCGTGTCGGGCGGGCGGGCGGTGCTCGGCATCGGTGCGGCGTGGTTCGAGGCCGAGCACGTGGCCTACGGCTACGAGTTCCTGCCGGTGGGCGAGCGCATGCACCGGCTGGAGGACGCGGTGCAGATCTGCCGGGCCATGTTCGGCGGCGGGCCGGCCACCTTCGAGGGCGAGCGCCACCGCATCGACGGCGCCCTCAACCGGCCCCGGCCCCTCACACCGGGCGGGCCGCCGATACTGGTGGGCGGGGGCGGCGAGCAGCGCACCCTGGCCATCGCGGCCCGCTACGCCGACGCCTGCAACATCTTCGGCGACCCGGCCGGGATCCGCCACAAGCTCGATGTGCTGGAAGCCCACTGCGAGCGGGCCGGCCGGGACCCCGCCGAGATCTCCAAGACCCGCCTGGGTGCGCTGGTCATGGCCGACACCGCAGCCGACGCGGCCCGGCTAGGTGCCGAGATGCGGTCCAGGCGGAACATGAGCCTCGACAAGTACCTCGGCTACGCCATCGAAGGCGACCGCGACGGGGTGTGCGAACAGGTGGCGGCGCTGTTCGACGCCGGGCTCGACGGGCTGATCTTCAACATGCACGACTCCACCGACCTGGGTGCCATCGCCGAGGCGGGGATGGTGCTGACCGACAACTTCGGCACCCGCAGCATCCAGTGACCTCCCCGCCGGTCGGCGGGCTCGGCGAGGAGCGAGCCAGCGAGGAGCGGGCCCGGCCCGTCGTCTCGCTGATCTCGTCGGTGTCGTCGCAGACGGCAGCCATGCTGCCCGCCTTCGGACTGGGCGCCCTGGCGCTGCAGATGGGCGACGACCTGGGCTTCGGCGAGGCCGGCCTGGGAACGGCGGTGGCCTTCTTCTTCCTGCTGGCCGCGGTGACCTCCCCCCACGCCGGGACTCTCACCGACCGCCTCGGCCCGCAGCGGTCGCTGCGGGTGGCCAACGTGCTCAGCGTGGTGTCGCTGGGGGGCATCGCGGTGGCCGCCCGCTCCTACTGGGCCCTGCTGGCCGCCCTGGCCGTGGGCGC
>VYCM01000140.1 GCA_009843915.1 Acidimicrobiaceae bacterium
GCAGCGTGGCCGTGGTGGGGTCGGGGCCGGCCGGGCTGGCCGCGGCCCAGCAGCTCACCAGGGCCGGCCACGGAGTGGTCGTGTTCGAGCGGGCCGACCGCATCGGCGGCCTGCTGCGATACGGGATCCCCGAGTTCAAGATGGAGAAGCGCCATCTCGACCGCCGCCTGGCTCAGATGGAGGCCGAGGGAACCGAATTCCGGGCGGGTGTGGACATCGGCTCCGATCTGACCGCCGAGGAGCTGCAGGACTCCTTCGATGCGGTGGTGCTGGCGTGCGGGGCCACGGCCTGGCGCGATCTTCCCATCCCGGGACGGGAGTTGCGAGGCGTGTACCAGGCCATGGAGTACCTGCCGCTGGCCAACCGGGTGCAGGAGGGCGACCTCGACTCCTCGCCCATCACCGCGGAGGGCAAGCGGGTGGTGATCATCGGCGGCGGCGACACCGGGGCCGACTGCCTCGGCACTGCCCACCGCCAGCGGGCCGCCTCCATCCGGCAGTTCGAGATCATGCCCCGCCCGCCCGACGATCGCCCCGACGCCAACCCGTGGCCGACCTGGCCCATGATCTACCGGGTGTCCTCGGCCCACGAGGAGGGCGGAGAGCGCGACTACGCCATCAACACCACCGAGTTCATCGGCGACGGTGACGGCAACCTGGCCGCGCTGGCCACGATCCGGGTCGAGCAGTCGTTCCAGGACGGTCGGATGCAGTTCGATCCGATTCCGGGGACCGAGGAGGAAATGCCCGCGGAGATGGTGCTGCTGGCCATGGGCTTCGTAGGTCCGGAGCGGGGGCCGCTGATCGAGCAGTTCGGAGTGGAGTTGGATGATCGGGGCAACGTGGCCCGCGACGAGAACTGGGCCACCAGCGTTGAGGGCACATATGTGTGCGGTGACATGGGACGGGGCCAGAGCCTCATCGTGTGGGCCATAGCCGAGGGTCGGGCCTGTGCGGCGGCCGTGGACGCCTACTTGATGGGCTCGACCGATCTGCCGGCCGTGGTCACACCGGCCTCTGTGCCGTTGGCATAGAGGTTGCTTGAAACATCCTGAAACAGTCTGATATAGTTGCCGCAGCAGTCGGGATCGGCTACGTCATCGGCGAGAAAGGCTTCCCCTCGAAGCTGGTGACGACGAGAGGGGCCACGATGGCTGTCACAGAGGTAGAGCGCCACAGCCTGGTGCAGGGATTGATCGATACTCTCGGGGAGGAGCGCACCGAGATTCTGATGAAGTGCATTCTGCCCGAGGGCTGGGACCAGTTGGCCACCAAGCAGGACGTCGAGCTTGCCGGGGAGCGGCTGCGTGCCGAGTTTGGTGAGAAGTTCGGTGAGCTGCGCGGCGAGTTCAACGAGAAGTTCGGTGAGCTGCACGGCGAGTTTGGTGAGAAGTTCGGTGAGCTGCGCGGCGAGTTCGGTGAGTTGCGGGGCGAGGTCAAAGAGTTGAAGGGCTACATCGACTCGGCTCTGGCCAAGCAGACGCGCATCTACCTGCTGGCGATGGTCGGCTTCGTGATAATGGTGTGGGCCTCTGCCCTGGCGCCCCAGTTCTTCTAGTTGCGCTTCGTTTCGGCCTCCCGGATCGCAGCGGTTGTCGGGGCTGTGTCCATGGTCGTCTCCGGATGCGGCTCGAATGCTCCTGGTGGGGGAGAGGAGCCTGTGCCTTTGGTCGAACCGGCGCCGGTGGAGGCCGAAGGCGGAGCGGATGATGAGATCGGGAACGGCGAGGAGGATGCTGCCGAGCCTCCGATGACCACTGAACCATCTGTCGAGGTCGTGGTCGAGGAGGTGCCGGACGAGGCTGTCGAGGAGGAAACCGTTGAGTATTCGACGGTTCGGTTCGTGAGTCAGAACATCCTTCATGGGGTGGGGTGTTCGCTGGAGAGTGACTCTTGTGCGGTGACTGAGCGGGTGGCGTTGTTCATGGACCAGCTTGGGGCGGCGGGGTGTCCTGAGCTGGTGTCGGTGCAGGAGGCCAACCAGCGGATTGTGGGGTTGGTCGAGGCTGAGGTTGGTGGCTGCGGATACGAGATCGTGTGGGATGACGATCCCGGGCTTGACCGGGAGGTTGTGCTGACCACGCTGGATGTCGTCGGCGCGCAGCGGCGGGTTCTGGCCGATCGGTTCCGCTCGGCTTACTTGGTGCGAGTGGCGTCGCCGATCGGGGTGGTCGACTTCCTGACTACGCACTTGGCCTCGGGGAGCGACGACCGGGCCTGCAACGTCGAGCTGTGCCCGCCGCCGTGCGACCCGGCTGGGAGCCTGCGGACCTGCCAGGCCCGGCAGGTGCTCGAGTTCGCCCGCGAGGCAGCCGTGCCCGGCGGCGTGACCGTCGTCGGGGGCGACCTGAACGACATCGCCGGCAGTCCGACGTTGGCGGTGTTCGGCGAGGCCGGGTTCGTCGACTCGCATCTGGCCGCGGGACATCCGGAATGCGATACGGCCACCGGTGCGGGGTGCACGGCCGGGCGAGACGACGCGACCTTGGACGACATGGCCGATCCGACCAGCCTCCAGCACAGGCGCATCGACTACCTGCTCTACTCGGCTCCGGGCCGGGACTGCGCGGTGGCCGGCGGCACCGGGCTGTTCAACGCTGAGCCGGCGCCCGGCGAGCTGGCGTTCCCGTCCGACCACACCGGTGTGGCTCTCGCCCTGGCGTGCGATGAGGCCGGGGTCGATCCGACCGCGGCGGACCTGGCCCTGCCCGACCATCGCGAGCAGCCTGCCGGACCCGAGGGCCAGCCTGTCGATGCGGTCACGGCCCAAGCGATCACCGCTGCGTTCGAGGTCTTCTTCGACGGGTCGATCACCGACGTCGAGACGCGCATAGACCAGATTGAGGACTTTGTCGGGATGCGGGAGGCCGCCCGCCTCACGTTCGAGAGCTCCGGGGACACGGGCGCCGCCGTCCGGGGCCGAGTCGACTCGATCTCGCGCACCTCTAGCACCACCGCCGAGGTCGCCTACTCGATCCTGTTGAACGACCAGGTCATCTTCGATGGTCGGATCGGTGAGGCGGTACTGGCCGAGGGGCGGTGGCTCGTGTCGAGGGCCACCTTCTGCGATCTCGTGGCCCTGTCACCCGCGGCGTCGGAGATCGACGCATGCTTGAACCGCGCCTAAGGTGACGGCGCCGTCGCAATGACCATGGAGGTCCAATCATGACCCAAGCCCCGATTGACAATCCGGCTGGCGCCGTGATCGACGCGCTCGACGCGCTCATCGCAGATGACACCGCATCGCTCGCGACCGGAGAATCGGCTGGCGCCGTGATCGAGGCGCTCGACGCTCTTCTCGCCGCCGGCGCCGCGGCCCGACAACGGCGGCAGGACGGCGACGGCTTCGCCAACCGCATCCAGCATGTCACCGCCTTGCGCGATGCGCTGGAGGCAGCCGACGGCGATGCCGGTGGTCGGTTCCGGGATCTCATCGACGCTTTGAATACCCGCATCGACCGTCTAGGGATCTTGCGCGACGGCCTACGACGCGTCGCGGACACTCAGGTCGAGGTAGGCAAGCGCCTCCACGGCCTGCGCAGCCGGCTCGCAGAGTCCGGATCCTAAGCCGGACTGGCTCCTCCAAGCCCTCTGCGGGGTCCGCGGCCTCATCGACGGCACTGGACGCCCCGAGGGAACTGGCCTTGTACCGCTAGAGCTATGCGTGCGCTCGGCACTGCGGCCCAGGTCTCGATTCAATCCGCGGCGCGGGTAGTTTTTCTGCCGCTCTTGGTAGTGGAGATTGTCGGCGGCGCGAACGCTTCGTGGGTCATCGTTGCCTCGCTGGTCGTGGGCGCCGCGGTCACCGCAATGTCGATGATGCGTGTGGGCCCGCTGCGATCAACCAGCCTCTATGTCGCTGTAGCCGACCCGATGAGCATCCCGTTCTGCGTTCTTGCCCTCGAGTTCGGCGGAGCCGTGACGCTGGCTGCACTGGTAGTGGTCGCCGGGATGTCTCAGATCGCCGCCGGGCTGTGGCTGGCGAACCTACGAAGGTTCATCACCCCGGGCTTCTCCATCACCCTCGTGGTGCTGGCATGCATATCGGTTCTACCGGTATTCGCGCGGGCCATCGATGCACCAGCAGGCGCTCGATGGGTGGGCGCCGTGCCGGTGTGCATGGCGCTCACGGCCGCAGTGATCTTCGCAATGAACAGACTCGGGTCCCCTGTGCTGAAGTCATGGGCCCCACCGGCGGGGCTCGCGGTTGGCGCCCTAGCCGCCCTGGTCTACGGAATCTACGATGTCGATCTCGTCACTGATGCGGCATGGATCGGCCTGCCCGCATCCGGGTGGATTCCCACCGGCAGCATCGACCCGTTGGCGGTGGCGATGCTGGCTCCGTCGTTTGTGATCCTGGCGCTGGTGCAAGTTGCCAGGGCCAACTCGTCGTCGCTGTTGACGCAGCTCGCCTCCGGGCGGTTGGTGCTGGACTTCAGAGAGGTGCAGAGGGCCAATGCCCGCATCGGCGCCGGGAGTGTCCTGGCCGGTATCGGCGGCACCATTCCGCTGGGCTATTCACCGGCCGGGCCCGCTGCGCTGTTTCAGACCGGCGGAGATTCCCGACGCCTCCGGGCCCCATTCCTTGCGGTGTTCGTGGCGGTTGCGGCATCGCCGAAACTGCAGGCGGCCTTGATCGCGGTGCCGCGGGCGGTCATCGTCGTGTTCTTTGTGTCCGTTCTGCTTGTGCTGGTAACGAAGCTGGTCGCGGTCAGCCCGTTCAAGGGGCGGGGCGCCCCCGCGGTGATGTGGGCACCGATCGGCGTAGGAGTCGTCTTTGAGGTCGCCGCGGCGGTGCTGGGGGACGCGAGGGGTCTTGATGCCATGAACGGCCTCACGGCCGGAAGCATCGTGCTGATCGCGTTGACCGCGCGGCGGGCGCTACGCACCGAACGGCACCGCGTCGACTTGGCGCTCGCCGCCTTCAGTGCCGACGAGATCAAGGAGTTCGTCTCGAGCCTGCCCGTCGACCGCGGGGAGCTCAAGGACAGGCTGACGGCAGTCTCCGAGGAGGCGCTCATGGTGCTGATCCAGTCCGACATCCACTCATATGACCCCAACCGGCAGGTTCGGCTGACCGTGACCCTGCAGGGAGCCACTATCGAAGCAGAGTTCGTGGCCGCGCCATCAGGTGCCCAAAACCTTCAAGAGCGCATCATGCTGCTGTCGGAGCCCGAGGCACGCGACTTGGAGGCGGTCGTCGAACGTGATGCCGCGTTGCGGTTGTTGAACCACTACGCGACATCGGTGACTCACCGCCAGTATCGCGACGTGGAGGTCATTACCGCGGTCGTGGCTTGAGAAGCAGGTGCGGGGCGTCGGGCCCGGCGTGTCGGTGGTGCCCGAAGTATTGATCAGGCCAGTGAGGCGAAGACGATCACGTTGTCCTCGTAGGTCCTCACGCCGAAGTCGAAGTCCCCGCCGCAGGTGACCAGCCTCAGCGTCGGCGCTTCGGTCGGCCCATAGACCGCGTCGGTGGGAAACTCGTCCTTGTCGTGACGCTCGGTCGCCTCGACCACATAGGTGATGGTCGATCCGTCCACGCGGTCGATGTGGATCTCGTCACCGGGGTCCAGGTACTGGAGGTAGAAGAACACGGCCGGGCCCTCCTCCTGGGAGTCCACATGACCGAGAATCACGGCGGGACCCGTCTCGCCCGGCTCGGGGCCGCCGAGCCACCAGCCTGCCTGGTCCGGGTCCTCCGGTACCTCGATCGAGCCGTCGTCGTTGAGGCCGAGGGGGATGATCGAGGCTTCCACCTCGAGCCTCGGGATGCGGATGACCGCGGGGTTGGGCGCCTGCATCCGTGCGTCGGTGACCGCGTCGAGGCTCAAATGGTCCACCAACGGCGAGTAATCCCACGACGCCGCGGCGATACCGGCACCAAGGGCGGTGGTGACGGGGGCCAGGGAGGGTTCAGCGGCTGAGACCGACGGCTCCACCGCGATGAGCGTCGTTCCTGCGCTGGTCGTCGGCGCTTCCGTGTCGGTCGTGGGCGCTGTTGTGGCGGTCGTCGACATCTCCGTCGCGGCTGCCGATGGTTCCGTCGCGACCGTCGGTGTCGACTCTTGAGCGGCTGTGGCCGGGGGGTCGGCGGCTGCTGTGTAGCTCGAGGTTGTCGGCGTTGAACTGGCGGGCGCCGGTACGACGGTACGCGGCGGGCTAGCGCTGCAGGACGCGACTGCGGCAGCGGCCACCAGTGCCGCTGCCGCAGTCCGCAGTCTTGCCGCCGAGGGCTTGGTGTTCGCCATGAACTCCCGCCCCTAGCGGGTTGGTTGTCTGTTAGGCGTGACGCCGAGTGACGATCGCAGCCCCGCCGAGCAGGACCACGGCCGCCAGGGTGGCGGCCAGCGGGACGGCCACGCTGTTGCCGTCCGATCCGGCCATGCCGCCGAAGCCGGTCTCAGCCGCACCGTCGGGAGCCATGTCGTCGCCCATGTCCTCCGCGATGAAGAGCACTGGAGCTGCGCCGTCCTCAGTGCCGCCGGCATCTCCGGCGCCGAACGCGAAGTTGGCTGGTACGTCGTGGGTGATCTCGACGGTGAAGGTGCCGTCGCCTCCCACAACGATAGGTGCGCCGAGGGGTGCGAGGACGCAGTCGGCCTGACCCATGCCCTCCAAGGCGGCCACGATCGCGTCGGTTGACGACGCGGTCGTGAGCTGCTCGCCGGGGACGGTGCAGGGCACGATGAAGATCGGGCTTGCACTCCAGCCCGATCCGGTGAGCGTGAAGGTGTAGGTCCCCGGTCCTTCCACGGCGGGCGGATCTGCCGTGAGCAACGGCCCGTCCTGAGCCGAGGCCTGGCTGGTCAGCACAAAGAGGGCCAGCACGCTCACGATGGCCGTCAGTGCCATGATTCTCTTCATCGGTTCTGTCCTTTCGCGGAGCTAGCAGCTCTACCTGTACCTATACAGCTCCCGTCGCACGCGCCGTAAACGCACGCAACCGCAACTGCGGGCGAGTATACACACGCGTGCTCGGCGGGATGAGGTAACGCGACTGCGGCAGCGACCATGAAGGCCCCTGCCGCAGTTCGCATTATGCCGCCTAGGGCTTTGGTGTCCGTTACGAACGCCAGCGCCCGGCGGGTTGGTTGTCGTTAGCTGTGGCGTCGAGCGACCAGGGCTGTTCCGCCGAGCAGGGCTACAGCCGCCAGGGTGGCGGCCAGCGGGACGGCGACGCTGTTGCCGTCGGATCCGGCCGTGCCGCCGAAGCCTGTCTCGGCTGCACCCTCGGGCGCCATGTCGTCGCCCATGTCGTCGGCCATCGGCTCGCCGATCTTCACGGCGGCGAGGGCAGCGGCCGAGGGTTCCGCGGTGAACACCAGTATCACGAGCCCTTCGGCCGGAACGCTGACGGTCCTCGATGTCGAGAATGACCCTCCTGGAGCTGAGACCGGTGCACCCATGTCACTAATGAGGTCGGGGCAACTCGCGAGCGTCGTCGCTTGATCCAGGGCGGCAGGTATGACGCCTCCGAAGCCAGGGCATGCTGTGATTGAGGGGTCGGCCTGCCAGCCATCGCCGGAGATCGTCACCGTGTGGTCGCCCGCCGCGCTGACGTACTCAGGGTCTACCGACGCGGTCGGCTGGCCCTGCGCAGCTGCCTGGCTCGCCAGCGCGAACAGCGCGAGCATGCTCGCTGCGGCTGCCACTGCCATGGTTCTCTTCATCTGGTCTGTCCTTTCGTGGTCTGAAGCAGCTCTGTTCGTGCCTCGTCCAAAAGCTCCCCGCTGCACGCGCTGTGGGCGAACGCAGCCGCAAGCGCGGCGAAGTATACCCATGCTGTATACCCATGCTCGGACAGCCGGAGAGGCAAGTGCCGGACTCTGCTCGGGCGGGTTGGTGAGCGTTGCCTGACGCGACTGCGGCAGCGACGAATGCCGCTGCCGCAGTCGTAGTTGTCGCTCAGGGCTGGGCGCTCGTTATGAACTCCCTACCCGAGAAGCTTGGTTGTCAGGCGTTGCGACGTGTGACGAGCACAGCCCCGCCGAGCAGGACTACCGCTGCCAGGGTTGCGGCCAGCGGAACGGCGATGCTGTTGCCGTCGGAGCCGGCGCTGCCGCCGAAGCCTGTGGCTGCGGGGCCCTCGGGAACCATGTCGTCGCCCATGTCGTCGGCCATGTCCTCTTCGGCCATGTCGTCCATGTCGTCCATGTCGTCGCCCATGTCTTCATCGGCCATGTCGTCCATGTCGTCGCCCATGTCTTCATCGGCCATGTCGTCCATGTCCTCGTCAGCCATGTCGTCCATGTCCGCTTCCTCGGCAGGGGCCTCCTCTTCGGCTGGGGCTTCCTCCTCGGCTGGCTCTTCCTCGGCTGGGGCTTCCTCTTCTGCCGGGGCCTCTTCCTCGGCTGGGGCTTCCTCCTCGGCTGGCTCTTCCTCTTCGACCATCGGCTCGCCGACCTTGATGACGACAGTGGCGCCGGCCGGGGGGCTTGAAGTGAACACCAGGAGCACGAGGCCTTCGGCTGGAACGTCGACAGTCACTTCCTGTGTGAAGGATCCGCCGCTAACCGATGCCCTTACCGGAGGAGCGAACACGTCCGGCGCGCAGTTCGCGATGACGGCTCCCTGATCGGGGTTGTCGGGCGCCACGCCGCCCCAACCGGGGCACTTCGCGATTCCTGGGTCCGCCGCCCAGCCTGAACCTGACACGGTGACCGTATGGCTGCCGGCCGAGCTGACGTACTCCGGGTCAACCGACGCTGTCGGCTCGCCCTGCGCGCCTGCCTGGGTCGTCAGCGCAAACAGGGCTAACAGACTCACCGAGGCTGTCAGTGCCATGATCTTCTTCATCTGGTCTGTCCTTTCATGGAGATTCCAGCGCTCGGCTAGCAGCTCTCCTTGTCTTCTTCCAAGCCCCCTGGCGCACACCGCCAGCGCACGCCACCGAAACTGCGGGGGAGTATACACACCGGCTGTTGGCGGTTTCAGTGCCCGGACGCAGCCAGGACGCGACGGAGCCCCGAGTAGCCTCCCGGCTTTCGCCGCTCAACTTCTCGGGGCCCCGATTGCGCCTATCCACCGACCGCCTAATCCCGTCGGATTCTGCGGTACTCCGGGACACATCCCCGTATCCGGTTCTGTGCCCTGACCCCCGCCCCGGACGGCTCCGTGGCGTTGGCCTGAATCACCCGGCGGTACCCGTCGGCACCTCCTGAGACTCCGGTTCTCCCCGTTCCCCGTCGGGATCGGACTCGGACCCGGTGCCTCGGCGACACCCTCACCTTGAGGCGTATTCCGGTGACTCCCTCGCTCACCCGGCGGTGTGCTCGGTTGTCGCCGGGCCTCCCGGCGAGGTGACCCTCCTCCGACCTTGCTGTCACCCTCCCCCGTCGGGGATTCCTACCGCTAGCTCGGAGGAGAACCTCCGTGTCCCCGGCTGACCCACCGGCTCCTGAGAACCGGTCTGGCTGGCTGGGCGTCCTCTGCGGACCGCTTCAACGACTCTGCTCCGCTGCTCCGGGCCGAGGCCCTCGGCGGCTGGTTCAGTGCCTATGTCGCTGCTCACTTCGGACGCTGGGCATCTTGGGGGGTCTGCTCCGGGTTGTCAACCCCAAAACGCGAAATCCCCATCGAAATCCCGAGCATTTTCGAGAAATCCCCAAGCGGCGCCCAGTTATGCACAGTGAGGTCACAGTCTGGCGCCGATTCGGGGGCTCCGAACGACCCGATCAGGCCTCCCAGTGGCCCCGCTCGATCATCACCTGGCGCAACAGCGAGGGCCGGTCGGTCATGATGCCGTCCACCCCCATGTCGAGGAGCCGGTGCATCTCAGCCGACTCGTCAATGGTCCAGACGTGAACGGCTACGCCGTGGCGATGGGCCGCGGCCAGCATCGCGGGCCGCACCAGCGTCAGGCCCTTGGAGCGGACCGGCACCTGAGCGGCGTGGAAGTCGAAGGACGCCGGCGCACCGAGCCGGGCCGAGGCAGCCAGCAGGCGGGCGATGCCGCGAGGGCCGGCACCCACGCACAGCGAGCCCCCGATCTGGTCGCGAACCTGCCGGGTGCGCCGGTCCGAGAACGAGCACACGCACACCCGCTCGACCGCGCCGGTTCGCCTGAGCACCTCCACCAGCGGCCCGACCGCAGCGTCGCTCTTGGGATCGATGTTGACCCTGGTGTCCGGCAACTCCTCCAGGAGCTCGTCGAGGAGCATGATCGGGTCGCTGCCTGCCACCCGGGCTCGCCGGACCCGGCTCCAGGGGAGGTCGCCCACGACGCCGCTCCCGTCGGTGACCCGGTCCAGCGAGTCGTCGTGGAAGGCCACCGCGACCCCGTCGGCGGTGGCGTGGACGTCGGTCTCCACATGGGTGTAGCCCAGGTCCACGGCGTGGCGGAAGGCCCGCAGCGTGTTCTCGGGGAACTCCTCGGCCCCGCCCCGGTGAGCGAAGGCGATGGGCCCGTCCACGTCCAGGTACGGGTGGCGAGCCATGCCCGCACCGTAATGGGCACACGGCCCAGGCAGGCAGTTATCCACAGGTGTCCACTGCCGGCGATAGCGTTGTGGACATGCAGCGCCGCACGAAGATCGTCGCCACCATCGGTCCGGCCAGCGAGGACGAGTCCACGCTGCGCGACATGATGGCCGCCGGAATGGACGTGGCCCGCATCGGGCTGGCCCACGGGACGCTCGACGAGGCCATCGAGCGCTACCGGCGCATCCGCTCGGTCTCCGAGCAGGAGGGCCGACCGGTGGGGATCCTGGTGGACCTTCCGGGACCCAAGGTACGGGCCGCCAGCTTCGGCGAGGACTCCGTGCGGTTCCACTCCGACAGCATCGTCGAGCTGGTGGTCGGCAGCGACCGCTCGACCGACAGCGTCGTGGAGGTGGACTACGAGGGCCTGATGGACGACGTGCTGGTGGGGGACACCCTCGACGTGGGCGACGGGCGGGTGGTGCTCGACGTCATCGACAAGGGCGGCGACCGCCTCAAGGTCCGCGTCATCCACGGCGGCGTCCTGTCGGGCTGCCCCGGCGTGCACATCCCCGCCGACCGGCTGCGGATGTCCACGCCGACCCCCAGCGACTTCGTGGCGCTCGACGCCTTCATCGAACTCGGCGTGGACATGGTGGCCATATCGTTCGTGCGCTCCGCCCACGACATCCGGCGGGTCGGCACCGAGCCCCATCCCCGGGGCCCGCTGCTGATCGCCAAGATCGAGACCAGGGCAGCAGTGCAGAACCTGGCCGGCATCATCGACACCGCCGGAGCGATCATGGTGGCCCGCGGCGACCTCGGCAGCGAGTGCAGCATCGAGGAGCTGCCCCATCTCCAGAAGCAGATCATCCAGCAGTGCATCGCCGGCGGCCGCCCGGTGATCACCGCCACGCAGATGCTCGAGTCGATGGTGTCGCGCCCGTCGCCCACCCGGGCCGAGGCCAGCGACGTGGCCAACGCCGTCTTCGACGGCTCCTCGGCGCTGATGCTGTCGGGCGAGACCGCCATCGGGACCGATCCTGCGAACGTGGTCCGCACCATGGACCGCATCGCCCAGCGGGCCGACGAGGAGTTCGACTACGAGCTGTGGGCCGAGCGCCTCGCCGAGCTGCGTATGACCGACGATTCCACCCGCGACGCCGCCTCGATCACCGACGCCATGACCATGGCAGCCTGGCGAGCCGCCGACGGGCTGGGGATCTCCACCATCCTGGCCATCTCCGGCACCGGCTTCACCGTGCGGTCCATGGCCCGGTTCCGGCCCCATGCCCGGATCATCGGCCTGTCCCACAACGCCAGGACCGTGCAGCAGCTCACCCTGAGCTGGGGCACCACACCGGTGCTGGTCAAGGACAGGGGCTCCAACGAGGAGATGGTCCGCCAGGCGGTGGCGGTGGCCCGCGACCGCGACTTCGCTCGCTCCGGCGAGATCGTCGGGATCCTGGCCGGCGCAGACAACCGGTCGCGCAGCGCCAACGTGCTCCGCCTGGAGCGCGTCCCCTAACGGATCCGCGGCTCTCGGCAGCTCGAGCCATGGCCATCGATTTCACGTTGTCGCCCGAGGTGGAGGAGCTGCGGCGGAGGGTACGCGCCTTCGTGGAGGAGGTCATCGCTCCGGTGGCCGACCGGATTGAGGGAAGCGACGGCGGCGAGGGTCTCGCCGGCGTCGAGCGCGTCTCGGCGCTGATCGGCCTGCGCAAACAGGCCAAGGCTGCCGGGCTGTGGCTGCCCCACATGCCCCCGGAGTGGGGCGGGATGGGCCTCGGCCATGTCGAGTTGGCCATGGTTCAGGCCGAGGCGGCCAAGTCCTACTACGGGCCGTGGGTGTTCAACTGCCAGGCGCCCGACGAGGGCAACATGCACACCCTGCTGCACTGGGCGACCCCCGAGCAGGCCGAGCGATACCTCAGGCCGCTCTGCGAAGGGACAGCCCGCTCGTGCTTCGCCATGACCGAGCCGGAGGTCGCCGGCTCCGATCCCACGCTGATACAGACCCGTGCGTACACCGACGGCGACGAGTGGGTGATCAACGGCCGCAAGTGGTTCATCTCGCAGGCCCACCGGGCCGACTTCGCCATCCTCATCTGCCGCACCGAGGACAACCCCGACATCCCGCAGGCGGCCAACACCGCGTTCATCATCGACCTTCCCCACGACGGCTGGAACGAGGTCCGCGAGATCGAGACCATGCACGGCAGCACCGGCCATTCCGAGATCCTCATCGAGGACCTCCGGGTCCACGACGACCAGCGGCTCGGCGGCCGGGGACAGGGCCACCTGCTCGGCCAGTACCGGCTCGGACCGGCCCGCCTAGCCCACTGCATGCGGTGGATCGCCCAGGCAGAGACCGCCCTCGACATGATGGTGGACCGGGCGCTGAACCGCTTCTCGCACGGTTCGCTCCTGGCTGAGAAGCAGGGGATCCAGTGGATGATCGCCGACTCCGCGATGGAGGTCTACCAGTCCAAGCTCATGGTCCTCCACGCGGCCTACAAGATCGACCGCGGAGAGGACTTCAAGTCCGAGGTGTCGATGGCGAAGCACTTCGTGGCCAACACCCTCAACCGTGTGATCGACCGCTCGATCCAGGTGCACGGCGCGCTCGGCTACTCGACAGACACGCCGCTCGCCCACATGTACCAGCACGCCCGCTGGGCCCGCTTCGCCGACGGTGCCGACGAGATACACCAGATGCGGATCGCGCAGCGCACGATTGCGGCGTTCAGCGACACCGGATCCACCCGTCGTGCCACGGGTGACCTTCCCATCTGAGGCACCAGGCTGGCCGGCACGAGGAGGGTGATCGTGGGAGCGTTCGGTGCAGAGTCGACGACCGACGAGGTCCTCGAGGGTGTGGACCTCTCAGGCCGCATTGTTGCGATCACCGGAGCGTCGAGCGGTCTGGGCGAGGAGTCGGCGAGGGCGATGTCGGCCAGGGGCGCGCTGGTTCTGATGCTCGCACGCGATCGGGAGAAGAACGCCGAGGCGGCAGCGCGCGTTCGGGCGTCCGTGCCCGACGCCGACCTCACCCTGCACACGGTCGACCTCGCCGACCTCGCCAGCATCGAGTCCTTCGCCCATGCGGTCGAGGCCGACATCGACCACATCGACGTCCTCCTCAACAACGCGGGGGTCATGGGGTGCCCCGAGGGGAGGACCGCCGACGGCTTCGAAACCCAGTTCGGCACCAACCACCTCGGGCACTTTGCGCTCACGGCGCGGCTCATGCCCTTGTTGCTGGCGGCTGACCGGCCGCGTGTGGTGACGCTGTCGTCGGGCGGTCACAGGATCTCCGACGTGGCGCTGGACGATCCGAACTTCGAGAGGGCCGACTATGACCCGTGGATCGCCTACGGCCGGTCCAAGAGCGCCAACGCACGCTTCGCCGCCGAGTTCGCCCGTCGCCATGGCGAGCGACTGATCTCGGTATCGGTGCACCCCGGCGCGATCGTCACGAACCTCGGCCGCCACATGACGCCCGAGATGATCGGGCGCCTGATGGCCCGGCGAGCCGAGAACGAAGCCGAGGGCAAGGGCGGCGGCGGGCTGAAGTTCAAGAGCGTCGAGGCCGGCGCGGCCACCCAGGTGTGGGCCGCCACAGCCGTCGAGGCGGCCGGCCACAACGGCGCCTATCTGGCGGACTGCGGGCCGACGATCGTCGGGCCGGGCGAGAAGGGGCGGATGGCCTATCTCGACGATGCGGAGACCTCGGCGCGGCTCTGGTCGTTGAGCGAGGAACTCGTCGGACTGACGTTCGACTGAGAACTGCCCGGTCGGGCTCCGGTCAGGCGCAGTTGGGGTTGGCGTCGGCGGGAACGGCCACTTCCTGGCCGTACAGCTCGCACGAGCAGGTCTCCACGCAGTCCTGCAGATCGGCGCGTTGCAGCCACAGGCTCGCAGCCAGCGCGCCGATGAGCACCACCAGCACGAGTCGCAGCAGCAGCCTGCGCACGACCCGCATCACCAGTGCGGCAAGGACCCCCAGGGCCACGATCGCGCCGAGGAGGATCGCCTGCAGAGACTCGACGTCGACCCACTCACCCATCACTGTCGCGCAGGGTAGTTGTAGCCTCGGCGGCGATGAGCGACGCCGGTGTTCCCCTCCTGCGGCACGGTCCACCCGAGACCGTTCTGCCCCCTGAGCCCGACGAGGTTCGGGCCGCGCTGGCTGCGACCGCCACGGGCGACGATCCGGTGGCTGCAATAGGCGCAGTCTGTGAGCGCCGGCCGGTCAGCTTGGAGGCCTGGGCCTCGCTCGGCGAGACTCTCGAGTCGACGGGCGCGCCTCCGGCTCTGGCCTACGCCGCGTTCCGCACCGGGTACCACCGCGGCCTGGACCGGCTGAGGGCCAGCGGCTGGCGCGGCTCCGGCTACGTGCGCTGGAAGTACCCGTCGAACCGCGGGTTCCTGCGCGCCCTCAGCGGGCTGCGGCGTGTCGCTGGGCGGATCGGAGAGACCGACGAGGCCGAGCGGTGCGCCTTGTTCCTGGTGCAGCTCGACCCTGACTGGCCGCCAGAGGCCGAGCGGGAAGGTGGAGGCTCGTGAGGATGCGAGCGAGGCCGTGGCCCGAGCGGCCCGTGAGCGCAGCGAACAGGAGCGGGAATCACCGAGACGACCCGCGTGGATAGGTCGGCGTCATCCCTGCGCTGCATGGGAGCGGTGCTGGCGGGCGGGGCCAGCGCCAGGATGGGCACCGACAAGGCGTTCATCGAGATTGAGGGAGCGCCGATGGTGGCTCGTGCCGTGGGCGCGCTGCGGGCCGCTGGGGCCGCTCCCGTGCTGGTGGTGGGCGGAGACCGTTCTCGCCTCAGCGCGCTGGGCCTGGATCACGTGCCGGACCGCCATCCCGGCCAGGGCCCGCTGGGAGGAGTGATCACCGCCCTCGACGCGCTCGATCCGCTCGGCGGCTCCGGCCCGGACGCGGTTGTGACCCTGCCGTGCGATGTCAAGGCGCCCGACCCGACCTCAGTGCGGTTGGTGATGGAGCGCCTCGCCGGCGCTGCCGGCCACTCGGAAGCCGGCCCGCCCGCCGACCTGGTCGTGCCGCTCGGCGGCGGGGTTCCCCAGTGGACGCATTCCGGGTGGCACCGGAGTTGCCTGCCGCGACTGTCGGTGGCGTTCGCCACCGGGGTGAGGGCGCTGAACGAGGCAGCCCGGCAGTTGCGGACGGTCGAGGTCGAGGTGCCCGGCACGAGCTGGTTCGCCGACGCGGACCGTCCCGAGGACCTTCCCCCAACTACGCTTGACAGCGGCCACACAGAAGAGGCGGCATGCAAGACGCCGACATCCCGGAGATAGACATCGACGAACTCGAGCGTCGGCGAGCGGCCGGAGCGGCCGTGTTCGATGTGCGTGAGCCCGACGAGTACGCCGAGGTGCGCATACCGGGCGCCGTGCTGGTGCCGCTGGCATCAGTTCCGGAGGCAGTCGAGGAGTTCCGGACGGCGGCGGCGGTCCAAGCGGTGTGCGTGGTGTGCGCGGTCGGGGGCCGCAGCGGGCAGGCCGTCGGGTTCCTCCGGTCCCTGGGTGTGGACGCGGTCAATGTCGCCGGCGGAACCAACGCCTGGCACCAGTCGGGCCGACCGGTGGAGACGGGCCCCGCGTCCGCCTGACGGACCCCGTGTCCCGCAATCGCCGCTCACGCTCCCGCTCCCGCAGCCGCGCCGCGGCATCCTACCGCTACATCGACTCCGACCAGGGGCTGCGGGACGTGGTGGCCACGGTTTCCTCCGAGCCTCGCTTCGCGCTCGACACCGAGTTCCACCGGGAGCGCACCTACCGGCCCCAAGCAGCGTTGATCCAGATCGCCTGGCCCGGGGATCTGGTCCTCATAGATCCGCTGGCCGTGGATGTGGCCCCCCTGGCCGAGGTCTTCGGAGCGGGCGGTCTGATGGTCGTCCACGCGGCGGGACAGGACTTGGAGGTGCTCGACCACTGCTGCGGGGCAGTCCCCGGGCGCATCTTCGACACGCAGATCGCGGCCGGGTTCCTGGGCCTCGGCACGCCGGCGCTGTCTTCGCTCTATGAGAGCGAGATCGGCTGGAGGCCCCCGAAGGCGGACCGGCTCACCGACTGGCTGGCACGGCCGCTGAAGACCTCGCAACTCGACTACGCGGCCAGCGATGTGATGCACCTGCTGGAGATCCACGAACGGCTCGCGGCCCGGCTCGAGGAGTTGGGCCGGCAAGACTGGGCCCAAGCGGAGTTCGAGCTGCTGCTCGAACGCAACCGGCAGGGCCAGCGACCCGAGGAAGCCTGGTCCCGGCTCAAGGAAGTGCGACATCTCAGGCGCCGCGACCTGCCTGTGGTCCGATCGGTGGCGATGTGGCGTGAGCTGCGGGCGGCCAAGGTCAATCAACCGGTCCGTCACGTCCTGTCAGACGTTGCGGTGGTGTCGATATCGCAGGCTGCGCCCCGAACGACCGAGGAGTTGGCCGCGGTGCGGGGTGTGGGTGAGGGCGTGGCCCGCGGCCGTCTGGGGCCGGCCATCCTCAAGGCGGTCGCCGACGGGCTCGCGTCCGATTGGCGCCCGCCCCCGAAGCGCACGGCCCGCACCGAGGCGGCCGACCGCCTTCGCCCGGCCGTGGGCTTGGTGACCTCCTGGGTGAGCCAGCTCGCCCGCAACCGCATGATCGAGCCGTCGCTGCTGGCCACGAGGGCAGACATCGAAGCCCTGATCCGCGGCGACGCAGACGCTCGGCTGGCCCGGGGATGGCGTTCGGAGATGGTGGGTGAGCCGCTGCGACGGCTGGTCGCGGGCGAGGCCGCCCTGGCCTTCGACAACGGCCAGCTCGTCCTTGAGGAGCGCAGCCACCGGCCGGTGGCCTGACCACATTTCGACCGGCCCCGCGGTTGCGATTCGGGTGGTCCGGTGGCACAGGTCCGGTACAATGAAAGCTCTGCGAATCCGTCAAACCGGGAGTTGGGCCGTGAAGAAGGGGCGACACCGAAGGTATGAGGAAGCCCGCAAGTTCAAGCGCTCGCAGGCAGACGATCTCCAAGGGCTGATCGAATCCTTCAACGAGCCGGACGACTACGTGAAACCCGAGCACGCATCCTGGGCCGAGGAATTCGCCGACGAGGAGCTAGCCGAGGCGGAGTTCGCCGCCGACGACGACTGACAGTCTCTCCGCGGTCAGCCCTCGGTTTCCTCGAGGATCTCGCCGAGCCGCACAACGTCATCCTCGGTGACTACGCCGATGAAGTTGCCGGCGCTGTCGGTCACGGCCAGCACCTCGACATCGGCCGCCTCCATGGCCACCACCGCGTCCCGAACGGTCCACGACGGCGACCCGGCAGGGAGGTCGGTCGCCATCACGGACTCGACTGAGGTGGTCTCCCACTCGTCGCGGCTCACTGAGGACAGCTGCGAGAGCTGGGCCATGCCCAGATAAGCACTGCCCGACACGACCGGCACCACCCGCTCACGCCGGCCCAGGACGTGCATGTACACGAACTCCGACACGGTCGCGTCGGGCGGGACCGTAAGCACGTCCGTGGTGAGGATCGAGCTGAGCGGCAGGGTGAAGCGCTGCTCGATGTGGCCCAGCCGCTTGGATCGCTGGTACTCGGTTACCGAGGCCGGGCCGCCCACCACCTGGCTCACCGCGGCGGCAACCAGCGCAGGCACTACGAATGCGGCCGCACCGGTGGATTCGGCCACGAACATCACCGCTGCGATAGGGGCCCGGTAGCCGGCGCCGAGGAATGCGGCCAGGCCGAGTGTGGCGTACAGGCCTGTGGACTCTGCGTCCAGGGCCACGCCGACGAACTGGCCGCCGATCACCCCGAGAGTGGCCAGCGGGATGAACAGGCCCCCTACGCCGTCGCCCAGCACCGTGGCCAGTGTGGCCGCCACCCTGACCCCGAAGAGCAGGGCGATCAGCTCAAGCGCGTCCTGCTGTACGACCCATTCCATCGCCCTTGTTCCGGGTCCCAGGCTGAGAACCTCGCCGAAGGCGGCGTCGGCCAGCACCGTAAGGCCCGCCATGACCGCGGCGGCCGCTACTGCCCGTCTGGGCCAGGAGACCGTGTGGGTGGCGTGCTTGGCTTGGCGCACCAGCCAGGCGAAGCCGCGGCCGCCCAGCCCGGCGGCGATCCCCAGGATCAGGGCTCCCAGCAGGTCCCCGATCTGCACCTCGAGCAAGGCGGCGGCACCGTCGACATCGACGGGGCCCTCGCCCAGGAACGGGACAACAGGGGTGCTGCCGACGAGGAACACGAACGTGACGTAGCTCGCGGCCGATGCGATCAGCGAGGGGAGCAGCGCCTGGGGGGTCACATCATCGCGGTAGGGGGCCTCGAGAGCGAATATGACTCCGGTGGCCGGGGTCTTGAACACTGCCGCCACCCCGGCCGCAGCTCCGGCGGTGAGCAGCAGCCGGGCCTCGTCGCGCCTGAAGAAGCGGCCCAGGCGCTCGTGAACGAACAGCCCCACCGACGATCCGGCGTACAGCGAGGGGCCCTCAAGGCCCACTGCGCCCCCGGAGCCGATGGTGGCGACCCCCGCCAGCAGCTTGGCGGGAAGGAACCGCATGGGAATGCTGGGGTGGCGCTCATGGAACGCCCTGACGTACTCGTCGGAGGTGGAGCCCGACGTGCCGCCGCCCACGGTGCGCAGCACCAGCTTGGAGGCTGCGATGCCCAGCACGGGGGCCAGCGCGAGCACGGCCAGGTTCTGGTGCAGGACCCGCTCGAGCACGACGTGCAGCGCCAGCGTCTCGAACGCGGCCACCACCAGCGCCACGATCACGCCGGTCGCTGCCGACGCGGCCAGCAGGCGCGGGTTGCGGGCCTGGCGGAGGGTCTTAGTGAGCGGCCGCATCGGTCTGTGGTGCCCTTATGGTGTCAGGCATGGTTGATAAGCGTCATGATATTTCAGAGCGGCTCTCGGCCATCGCGGAGGAGATCGCGGATCTGGCACTTGAGAGCTTGCGGGATTCCATTGAAGCGGGCGAGACGAAGTCGTCGGACGAAGAGAAGCGCCTCACTCGGGCCCGGCGAGCCGTCGAGAAGGCCGCGCACCTCCTTGGGTCCGATCTGTAGGTGCCGCGTGAGCCCGAGGCTAGCGGGCCGCTCGGTCGTCGTAGCGGTTCAGCGCCATGGCGATCCCACGCTAGTGGGGCCCACTCGTGCCGCCACCGGGTTCGCGCACCCGCCGTAGCACCTCGGCCACTATCTCGGCCGACGCCTCCGAGACATCGGTCTCGGCCGTGCGGACGTGCATTTCGGCTTCGGCCGGCGCCTCGTAAGGGGCCGATACGCCGGTCAGGTCGGAGATGGTGCCGGCTCTCGCCTTGGCGTAGAGGCCCTTGGGGTCGCGCGCCTCGCAAACGTCGAGCGGCGCGTCCACGAACACCTCCATGAAGGTGCCCGCGGGATGCAGGTTCCTCACCCGGTCGCGGTCCTGGCGGTAGGGCGAGATGAACGCGGCCAGCACCACCGCGCCGTACCGGTTCAGCAGGGCGGCCACCTCGCCGGCCCGGCGGATGTTCTCGGCCCGATCCTCGGGCGAGAACCCCAGGTCGGCATTGAGCCCGAATCGCAGGTTGTCGCCGTCGAGCACGCAGGCGTAGACCCCGGCCGCGGCCAACTCGGCCTCGGCCGCTCTGGCCAGGGTCGACTTCCCCGAGCCGGGCAGCCCGGTGAACCAGACCGTCAGGGCGCTATGGCCCAGCAACTGCGCTCTCGTCTGGGGCGACACCCGGCCGGCGCTGGGAACGATGTGGGCGGCCCGGGTGGCCGCCTTGATCATCCCCGCGGCCACGGTGACGTTGTCGCCCGGGTCGATGAGGATGAACGACCCGGTGATGCGGTTCTGCTCGTACGGGTCGAACATGAGCTCGGCGTCGGTTCGCAGCGTCACCGAGGCGATGTCGTTGAGTCTCATGGCGGGCGCGGGCGCCGAGGTGAGCGTGTCGACGTCGAGACGGCGGACGGGCTCGGTCACCCGGCAGCGCAGTCTCTGTCCGGCCTGCTGGAGTTGGTAGTCCCGGCCCGCGACGAGCTCGGACTCCGACATCCAGACCAGCGTCGCAGTGAACTCTCGGGCCCGCTCGGGCGGCCGGTCGGGGCTGCACAGGATGTCGCCGCGGCCGATGTCGATCGGATCGGCCGTGGTCACGGTCACCGCCCGGCCCGGCCCGGCCGCGTCGAGGTCGCCGTCGAAGGTGACGATCCGCTCGACGGTGGTGATGAGGCCCGAGGGCTCGACCCGCACGTCGTCTCCCGGCCGCAGCGTTCCCGAGCAGATGGTCCCCGCGTATCCCCGGAAGCTCTGGTCGGGCCGGATGACCAGCTGCACCGGCAGTCGCAGCGCTTCGAGGTGCTCCGGTGCGCCATCTGGGCCGGCGGCGCGGCCGACATCCACCTGCTCGAGGTGCTCCATGACGCAGGGTCCGTCGTACCAGGGCATGCTCGCGCCCTGTTCGACGATGCAGTCACCATGCAGCGCCGAGGCGGGAATGCACACGGGGGCCGGCAGTCCGAGCGCGCCGGCGAGATCGGAGGCCTCGGCCGCGATCGCGTCGAACCGGTCCTCGGCGTAGCCGACGAGGTCCATCTTGTTGATCGCCATGACCACCGCCTTGATGCCCAACAGGCTCACGATGACGCTGTGACGCCGGGTCTGGGTGGTCACACCTTTGGCCGCGTCGACGAGGATCACGGCCAAGTCCGCGGTCGAGGCGCCCGTGGCCATGTTGCGGGTGTACTGCTCGTGGCCGGGAGCGTCGGCGATGATGAAGCTCCGCCGGGGGGTCGAGAAGTACAGATGGGCGACGTCGATGGTGATGCCCTGCTCACGTTCGGCCTTGAGTCCATCGGCCAGCAGGGCCAGATCGACTTGCCCCCCGGCATGGCCCGAGGCGGCCGAGTCCTTGCGCACCGCGGCGAGGTGGTCGTCGTAGAGGAGGTCCGAGTCGTGCAGGAGCCGTCCGATCAGTGTCGACTTGCCGTCGTCCACCGAGCCGCACGTGAGCAGGCGAAGCAGATCGTGCCGCGGGCCCGGGCCGCCGCCTGCGGCTTCCGCGGGGGCCATCAGAAGTAGCCCTCCCGCTTCTTCTCCTCCATGGAGCCGGCCTGGTCGTGGTCGATCACCCGGCCCTCCCGTTCGGAGCGGGTGGCGCCGGCCATCTCGGCCACGATCTCCGGCACGGTGGCCGCGGTCGACTCGACTGCGCCGGTGAGCGGGTAGCACCCCAGCGTGCGGAAGCGCACCGACCGCGCCTCGG
>VYCM01000134.1 GCA_009843915.1 Acidimicrobiaceae bacterium
ATTTCGCTACCTTAGGACCGTTATAGTTACGGCCGCCGTTCACCGGGGCTTCGGTCGCTAGCTTCGCAAGGCTAACCAGCTTCCTTAACCTTCCGGCACTGGGCAGGCGTCAGCCCCCATACGTCGTCTTGCGACTTAGCGGAGACCTGTGTTTTTGGTAAACAGTCGCCTGGGACTCTTCACTGCGACCACCTGACGGTGGCACCCCTTCTCCCGAAGTTACGGGGCCATTTTGCCGAGTTCCTTAGAGAGAGTTAACTCGCGCCCCTTGGTATACTCTACCACCCCACCTGTGTCGGTTTCGGGTACAGGTAGTTGTTGCTTAACGGACTAAGGTCTTTTCTAGGAAGCATGACATCAGCGACTTCGCTCTCGTAAGAGCTCGTACTCACGCCTCAGCTCAGAGCGTTTTCACCGCTCTTCAACGCCTTGAACGCTTGAACCGGTAACCAACATCCGGATCGCCTAGCCTTCTCCGTCCACCTGCCCAAACAACAGCCAGTACAGGAATGTTGACCTGTTGTCCATCGACTACGCCTTTCGGCCTCGCCTTAGGTCCTGACTAACCCTCTGCAGACGAGCTTGACAGAGGAACCCTTAGGGTTTCGGGGCATAGGATTCTCACCTATGTTTTCGCTACTCAAGCCGACATTCTCACTTCCATGCAGTCCACGCCCGCTTTCGCTAGCGCTTCAATCCACATGGAACGCTCCCCTACCATTCAAAGAATCCGCAGCTTCGGTACACTACTTAGTCCCGTTCATTTTCGGCGCAGGATCGCTCGACCAGTGAGCTATTACGCACTCCTTCGAGGATGGCTGCTTCCAGGCAAACCTCCTGGTTGTCTATGCAATCCCACATCCTTTGCCACTTAGTAGTGATTCAAGGACCTTAGCTGGCGGTCTGGGCTGTTTCCCTCTTGACCATGAAGCTTATCCCCCACAGTCTGACTGCCTAGTTACGTACAGGGTATTCAGAGTTCGTCTCGATTTGGTACCGCTCTCGCAGCCCGCACCGAAACGGTGGCTTTACCCCCCTGCTTAAGCACTAGACGCTACACCTCAATGTATTTCGGGGAGAACCAGCTAGCTCCGGGTTCGATTGGCATTTCACCCCTAACCACAGCTCATCCGCTGATTTTTCAACATCAGTCGGTTCGGACCTTCACTTGGTGTCACCCAAGCTTCATCCTGTCCATGGTTAGATCACCCGGGTTCGGGTCTATAAACACTGACCATCGCCCTATTCAGACTCGCTTTCGCTGTGGCTCCGAGATTGTCCTCTTAACCTGCCAGTGCCTATAAGTCGCCGGCTCATTCTTCAACAGGCACACGGTCACCCGATCAGTCGGGCTCCCATTGCTTGTAGGCTCACGGTTTCATGTTCTGTTTCACTCCCCTCCCGGGGTTCTTTTCACCTTTCCCTCGCGGTACTGTACGCTATCGGTCACGCAGTAGTACTTAGCCTTACGAGGTGGTCCTCGTGGATTCACACGGAATTTCACGTGCTCCGTGCTACTCGGGATACAGCTAGGCCAGTTCATCTTTCAAATACGGGACTATCACCCTCTATGGTGCATCATTCAAATGCTTCTTTTAGAATTCCTGGTCCACGTCGCTGTCCCACAACCCCAATCATCGAAATGGTTGGTTTAGGCTGATCCCGCTTCGCTCGCCGCTACTGAGGGAGTCGTTTTTACTTTCCTTTCCTCCAGCTACTAAGATGTTTCAGTTCGCTGGGTTGGCTCGAACTAGCCTATGGATTCAGCTAGCCGTTGGGTTGCCCCAGGGTTGCCCCATTCGGAAATTCCCGGATCAAAGCTTACTTCCCGCTCCCCGAGACTTATCGCAGGTAGTCACGTCCTTCATCGCCTCTGCGTGCCAAGGTATTCACCGTGAGCCCTTTGTAGCTTGACAAAACAAATCATGATGATTTGCTTGTAATCTCAATAGAATTTCATGTCTATGAGACGCTTTTCCAGACTCAAATCTATGCAGTTTTCAAGATTCTGATCAAATAACGAGTCGATTCGTAAAGACAAACTCAGAAAGTTTGCCAGTGGAGGTTAGCGGATTCGAACCGCTGGCTTCCTGCTTGCAAAGCAGGCGCTCTACCAGCTGAGCTAAACCCCCTAGTAATGATGGGCCATCTTGGACTTGAACCAAGGACCTCACCCTTATCAGGGGTGCGCTCTAACCACCTGAGCTAATGGCCCACGAACCTCATCGTGCTTGACCAAGACAAGTTCAGGAATCTAGATGGACGTTTAAGAACTTCCACCGGAGGTACCGATCGACCATCGAGATGACAGGACTTTGGGCTAGCATAAAATAGCTTAGCCATCAAAGTCAGTGATGTCTCCCTGTTAGGAGGTGATCCAGCCGCAGCTTCCGCTACGGCTACCTTGTTACGACTTCACCCCAGTCATTAGCCCTGCCTTCGGCGCCCTCTTCCAAAAGGTTAGAGTAACGACTTCGGGCATGGCCAACTTCCATGGTGTGACGGGCGGTGTGTACAAGGCCCGGGAACGTATTCACCGCAGTATGCTGACCTGCGATTACTAGCGATTCCTCCTTCACGTAGGCGAGTTGCAGCCTACGATCTGAACTGAGCCACGGTTTACGAGATTAGCTAACTTTCGCAAGATCGCTACTCTTTGTCCGCAGCATTGTAGTACGTGTGTAGCCCAAGGCGTAAGGGGCATGATGACTTGACGTCGTCCACACCTTCCTCCGGTTTGTCACCGGCAGTCTTTCTAGAGTGCCCAACTGAATGCTGGCAACTAAAAACGTGGGTTGCGCTCGTTGCGGGACTTAACCCAACATCTCACGACACGAGCTGACGACA
>VYCM01000042.1 GCA_009843915.1 Acidimicrobiaceae bacterium
AGCCCGCACATCACCCTGAACAGGGTGGACTTGCCGGCGCCGTTGGGCCCGAGCAGGGCAGTGACGCCGGCCCGAACCGAGAAGCTCACATCGGACACCGCCACGACGTCTCCGAACACCTTCGACACGCCGTTCACCTCGACCATGGCCGAACCGTTGGGCGGCGGGGGCGGAGGCGGTGCTCCGACCGGCGGTGCCGGCGGGGACACCGGTGGTCCCGGCGGCGGGGTGGGCGGGCTGGTACTCATCGGCTCAACGCCAGTCGCCGGTAGCGCCACCACACCACGGCCGAGCCCAGGGCCACCCACGCGAAGTTGGCCGCCACCACGAACATGGTGGACAGCTGTTCCCGTCCGGCCCCGGGCTGGAATGCGTCTTCTTCGGGGGACTCCGGCGCTCGGAAGGGATCCAACCCCTCGACGCCGTAGATCCGGTTCTTGAGCTCGTCGGCGATCCCCCCGAGGTCGAAGGCGTAGACCTGCGCGCTCATGTCGGCGGCCTCCACCAGCGCCAGGGTCGCGAAGCCACTGCCCCACAGCAACACGACCACGCCAATGGTCGCGAAGAGCCGCCGGTCGGTGAGGCTGGCCGCGGCCAGGCTGGCCATGGTGAACGCCGCGGAGATGGCCGCGCCGGCTGCGATGATGCGCACGAAGATCTTGATCCACTCGATGAGCCCGCCGGGCCCGGAGCCCTCGATGGTGCGGGCGATCAGCAGGAACAGCACCGGCCCCATCGTGAGGACGGCCAGCGCGGCCGCCACCGCCAGCGCCTTCGAAGCGAGGTAGCTCCACCGCTGCAGAGGGGTCGACAGGTACAGCTGGAGCATCCCGTTGCGGCGGTCGGCCACCAGGATGTCGGGCACGATGATGGCGCAGTAGAAGAACAGGGCGGTGGTGATGAAGCCGTAGTACTCGTGGTAGTCGGGCAGGATCTCGTCCTCGATCATGTCGATGTCGAGCACGACCGCCAGCCCCACGAACACCACCGCCGGTACCAGGGCGATGACCACCGCTAGCCACGGAAGGATCTTGTGCCGGGCCGCCCGGCCCAGCCCGAGGGTGTGACGCACCGAGTAGCGCACCACCGAGCGGATCGACCCGGGCAGCCCGGTGCGGGGCCCGTCGTAGGACCGGTAGCCCCGGTCGATGATCTGAGCGGCTTCGCCGGCCGCGGTCGGGGTGGAGTTCGGTGCCGGAGTGTCGCTCATCGGGCGGCGTCCTCGAAGAGGTCCTCGAGCGTGCGACGCCGCGTCTCGAGGCGGCGAATGCGGGCGCCGGCAGCCGCCACCGTGTCGCGGGACCGATCACAGAGCTCCTCGAAGGTCGCTCCCCGCAGCGCCAGCGTGGCCCCGTGGCGGCGAATGTCGATCCCGCCGGCCCGCAGCGCGGCCTCCACCGCGTCGACCGATCCGGGCGGCTCGGCCACATCCACTAGCTCGAGGGTGATCCCGTCGCCGGCCCCTATGAGGTCGCTGATGGGCCCGCAGGCCACCAGGCGGCCGGCGTCCAGGGCCACGATGTTGTCGCACACCCGCTCGACCTCCTCGAGCTGGTGAGACGACAGCACCACGTTGATCGAGAAGTCCCGGCTGATCTGGCCGATGAGGGTCAGCATCTCGCTGCGCTGCACCGGATCGAGGCCGTCGGTGGGCTCGTCGAGCAGCACCAGCTTGGGATCAGAGGCGATGGCCTGGGCCAGCTTGACCCGCTGGCGCTGACCGGTGGACATGGTGCCCAGCGTCCGGAGGCGCTCCTCCCCCAGCCCGACCAGCCACAGCGTGTCGGAGGCGCGGTTGCGGGCCTCGCCGCGGGGCAAGCCCTGCACCTCGGACAGATGGCGGACGAAGTCCACGGCCCGCATCTCGTCGGGCAGCACGTTGCGCTCGGGCGCGAACCCCACGTTGGCCCTGAGCCGGTGGCCCGCCCTCTGCGGGTCGTAGCCCAGCACGGTGAGCGATCCCGAGGTGGGGATGCGCAGGCCCAGCATGGCGTTGAGCAGTGTCGTCTTGCCCGCGCCGTTGGCTCCCACCAGCCCGGTCACGCCGGGCTGCATCTGGAGGTCGAGAGCGTCGAGGGCGACGGTGGAGCCGAATCGCTGTGTCAGGCCCGTTGTTTCGACTATTGACACTGCGTCAGCCCCTGCGCTTCGGCCATCGACACCGCGGCAGCATAGGAGTTGCCAGGCGCGACACCGCTAGGTGACTGCTGACCGATCGCCGTCGGACTCACAATCCCATCGTGAGCCCAGCCGCCACCTCGCCCAATGGGGGACATCCCCTATTTTCCCCCGACGACCCCTACCATCGCCCGGGTTCATCGCCCTCCATGAGTGGGTATGGGAGGCATCACACCAGCAGAGGGTCGGTGAGGATCTCCACGAGGGCGGGGCCCTGATGGTCGAGCGCGGCGGCAACGGCATCTTCAAGCTCATCGGCCGCGGTTACCCGGAAGCCGCGGGCGCCGCACAGCTCGGCGAACGCCGCGAAATCGGGATTGTGCAGCGAGGTCTGCCACACGTCGAGCTCTGCGGCTCGCTGCTCCTTGGAGATCTTGCCCAGCTCGTTGTTGTTCAGCAGCACGTGGGTGATGTCCATGCCGTGCTTTGCCGCGGTGGTGAGCTCCATGGCGTACTGGCCGAAGCCTCCGTCGCCAGACACCGAGACGACCGCCCTACCGGCGTGTTCGGGCTGGCTCTGGGTGGCCGCCCAGCAGCCCATGGCCGCGGGCAGCGCGAAGCCGATGGAGCCGAGGTAGCCCGACATCAGCACGGTCTGGCCCCGGGTCTCGAAGTAGCGCCCGAAGGAGTAGGCGTGGTTGCCCACGTCGACCGGCACGA
>VYCM01000052.1 GCA_009843915.1 Acidimicrobiaceae bacterium
CGCGAGTAGACACGCAGGGTCCGCGGGCACCGTCGGCGATGGAACACACCGAGGCCAATTCTCGCGCTGGCGCGGCCGAGGTCCGTGCCGGCGGGGGCGATGCGCTGGCTAAGGCGTTCGAGATGATCGCCACTCCTGCCATCTTCGGGTTCGGCGGCTGGCTCGTCGACGGACGCCTCGGGACATTTCCGCTGATGACCCTGCTGCTCGCTCTGGTGGTGTTCGGCTACCAGGTATGGAGCTTCGCCCGGACCTACGGCGAGTCGATGGACGAGGCTCTCGAGAGCCGCCGGACAACCTACGCCGGGCCCGACCCCGCGGCCCCCGGCCAGTCATGAGCACGACCGGAGGCCCGGCTGTGGTCGCGGAGGCGGGCGGGTCCGCCGCGCTGGAGGCTTCTACCGCTCCGGAGCGGGACGTGGCTCGCGACATGATCCGCCGTTCTGCGATGTTCGGGGTTCCGCTGCTCGCAGGGGGAGCGCTGGGCTGGGGATGGACCGGGGCGCTGTCGGTCGGCCTGGCCCTAGTGCTGGTGCTGGTCAACTTCGCGCTTGGCGCAGCCGCCATCGGTTGGGGCGCCCGGATGGGTCCCTCGGCGATGATGGCTGCGGCCTTGGGCGGTTACGTCCTCCGCCTCGGTATCGTCACCGCCGCTGTGCTGCCCGTTCGCCACCACGACTGGTTCGAGCTGCTGCCCTTCGCGGTGGCCCTGCTCGTCACCCACCTGGGCCTGCTGATCGTCGAGGCCCGCCGCGTCTCGGCCTCGCTGGCCTTCCCGGGCCTCAAGCCGCCGCGGCCGCGGTCGGAGGGTTCGGCATGAGCATCCTCGCGCTCGAGTTCCCGCCGGTCAGCCACCTCTTCGACTGGCCCACCATCTGGCTCGACGGCACGCCACTGGCCATCAACAAGACCGTCCTCATCTACCTGGCCGCCACCGCGGCCACCATGGTGCTGTTCGGGCTGGCCGGCCGGCCCCGCGAGTCCCTGGTCCCGGTCGGCGTGCAGCATGTTGCCGAGTCGGGGGTGAACTTCATCGAGAACTCGGTGGTGATGCAGACCATCGGCCCCGACGGCAAGAAGTTCATGCCCTTCCTCACCTCGATGTTCTTCTTCATCCTGTTCTCAAACATCACCGAGGTGATCCCGTTCATCCAGTTCCCGGCCAACAGCCGCATGGCCATCCCCATCACCCTCGCCCTGCTGGTGTGGGTGATCTACAACGTGGTCGGCGTCAAGAGCCAGGGCGTGTTCGGTTACCTCAAGAACTCGCTGTTCCCGCCGGGTGTGCCCAAGGTCCTCTACGTGATCGTGACGCCCATCGAGCTGGTGTCCACCTTCGTGGTGAAGCCCTTCTCGCTGGCTATCCGGCTCTGGGCCAACATGGTGGCCGGGCACCTGCTGCTGGTCACCTTCGCCATCCTGACGGCCACGCTGTGGGACTTCTTCTACGTGCCGGCCGCGCTGCCCTTCCTGATGCTGATCGCGATGACCGCCTTCGAGATTCTCGTATCGGTGCTCCAGGCCTTCATCTTCACCATCCTCACCGCGGTGTACATCGGCGGCTCCATGCATCCCGAGCACTAGCAGCCCGTCGTTCCGCTCCTCCCACCCGCCCGTCCGATCAACCACTCATCACAACCACAGGAGAAAGCAAGTGCTTAGTCTTCTCGCACAGACCGCCCCCGGCGAGTTCCTCGACGGGCTCAAGGCCATCGGCGCCGGTCTCGGGTACGGCCTGGCCGCGGTCGGCCCCGGCGTGGGCATCGGCCTCGTGGTCGGCAACGCCATCACGTCGATGGCCCGCCAGCCCGAGTCCGCCGGCATGGTCCGCACCACGATGTTCCTCGGTATCGCCTTCACCGAGGCGCTGGCCCTCATCGGGTTCGTGGTCTTCATCCTGCTGCTCCCATAAGGGAACTCGATCATGGCAAGAAAGACCCTGAGGCTCTTCGCCGCTCTGAGCGTTGCGAGCGCGGTGCTGCTCGCCGCGGCCGGACCGGCATGGGCCGCGGGCGAGACGATCGGCGGGTGCGTAATCGCGCAGGTGCACTACGCCGAGGAGGAGTACGGCAGCCTCAGCGCCGTCGAAGCGGACGAGAAGGCCTTCAAGGCCTTCGAGGAGGACCTGGAGGGCTGCGTCGAGGCGCCGAGCCCCATACTTCCCGAACTCGACGAGATCATCTGGGGCGGCTTGGCCTTCTTGATCCTGTTCGCGTTCATGTGGTGGAAGGGCTTCCCCGCCGTCAAGCGGGCCATGGACGCCCGCTCCGAGAAGATCCGGGCCGACCTCGACGCGGCCGACAGCGCCAAGGCCGACGCCATGCGCACCAAGTCGGAGTACGAGGCCCAGCTGGCCGAGGCCAAGACGGCCGCGGCCGCCATCATCGACGAGGCTCGTGGCCAGGCCGACCAGCTCCGCCAGGACCTGCAGGCCCGCGCCGAGGCCGACATCGCCGAGCAGCGGGCCCGGGCCGCAGCCGACATCGACTCGAGTCGACGTCAGGCCATCGACGACCTGGCCTCCGAGGTCGCTGCCATCGCGGTGGGCGCGGCAGAGCGCGTAGTCGGCGCCAGCCTCGACGCCGACGTGCACCGCTCCCTGATCGACGGCTACATCGACGAGGTGGCCGGCGCAGGCAGCAACGGGGACGGGAGCTGAACGGTGACACCAGCCGGGCACCCGCGGGGCGCTGATCCCCGGACCATCGGCAGGTTCTGAGCGATGGCCGACCAGCCCGCCTCCGACCGCATCGGCGGCTACGCCGACGCCGTGCTGGCGGTGGCCCGCGCCGA
>VYCM01000127.1 GCA_009843915.1 Acidimicrobiaceae bacterium
TGCCGCGCACGTCGTAGCTCTCGAAGCTGCGCCGTATCTGGAAGCCCACCCCCTCAGAGGAGGCGAAGATCTCGGTGAGCAGCTCCATGCGCCACGCCACCGCGAAGGCCAGGCGGGCGCCGGCCAGCACCGATATGAGCGACGACGGCAACAGCACCCCGGAGATGATCTGGGAGCGGGTGCGGCCGAAGGACTCGCTCATCACGATGAGGCGGCGGTCCACGCCGGTCAGCCCCTGGGCGACGTTCATCATGATGTAGGGGGTGGCCACCACGGCGGTGGTGATGACCGGCCCCAGCGACGACACCCCGAACACGACCAGGGTCAAGATGGCGAGAGCCACGATGGGGGTGCTCACCACGAACTGGACGATGGTGCGCAGCAGCGTCCGCCACCAGGCGTTGTAGGCGATCAGCCATCCCAGCCCGCAGCTGACCACCGCGGCGAGCAGGAACCCGCCCAGGACCCTCAGCAGGCTGGCCTGCATGTGGGTGCGGAAGTCCCGCTCGGTGATGATCGTCCACGACTCGGTCGCCACGACGTGGGGCTCGGGGAGCTGCTGGGGGTTGAAAACCACCCGGGAGAAGAAGTACCACACGCCGATGAACGCGATCCAGCCGATCAACACGCTGAACCGGAACAGCCAGCGGCGCACCACCGCCCTGCGCATCTCGCGAGCGGACAGCGCCGCGATGGCGTCGGGCGTGACTGTGGGTACGTTCAACATGAATGCGTCATCCTCGTCAGGAGGCCGCCGCGAAGGACAGGTCCAACTCGGGCTCCCGGGCGTTGTCCGGGAGCAGTCCGAGGCTCTGCATCCGGGCGAAGATACCGGTCTGTATTTCTGAATCCTCCTGCGTGAGATAGACCGACGGCAGCACCCAGTCGTTGGAGCGCACGTAGTCGACCATCCATGCGATCTCCGCGTCGGTCTGCACCGACAGGAGGTGCGGGTAGCTGGGGAGGATCGCCTCCTTCTGGAGCGTCCAGTTCTGGAGCCCCACCTCCCACAGTCCGAGCAGCGCGTCGACCGCGTCGCGGTTGCTGTCCAGCCACTGCCTGTCGGCTACGAAGGCCTCCGCCACCGGCTTCGCGCCCGGCTCGCCCAGCACATCCTCGGCGTAGATCTGGGCAGCCGAGCGGCCGCCGTAGAGCGGGCGCAGCCGGCCGTCGGCGAGGTCCGACACGCCGAAGTCGGGCAGGCAGATGCAGGCGTCCACGTCGTCCCGCATCACCAGGTCGGCCACGCTGGCAGACTCCACCACCACCAGGTCGAAGTCGGGGCTGTCCACCCGGAACTCCAGGCCGTGCAGGGCGTCGGCGATGACGCCCCACAGCAGGGCGGAGCCCAGGGAGCTGTCGACGGTGATCCTGGCCTCGATGAGGTCGTCGAGGGTCTCGGCGCTGGAGGTGCGCCGCACGGCCAGGAAGCTGCGGTCGCTGGTGAACCGGCCCACCACCACCGGCTCGCGGTCGGACTGCTCCACGAACTGGGGCACCTCGAGGGCGTTGATCACCACCACGTCGACGTGGCCGCCAGCGAAGGCGGCGAACTGGTCGAAGGGGCTGCTGGCCTCGATCCTGATGTTGCGGGTCGCCTCCCACTCAGCGACGGTGCCCGAGTCCTTCAGCCATTCCCACACCGGGTCGGGCGCCAGCGCCAGACGGATCCGCACGGGCGCGGACTGCGGAGCGGACTGCGGGGCGGCCGCCGGCAGGTCGGGCACCGCCGCGGAGGTGGTCACATCCGGGGTGCTGTCGCCGCCGCAGGACGCGATGAGAGCCGCAGTCGCGACCGCGGCTGCAAGGACTCCTGGTGTGCGACGCCTCGACATCTGTTTCCGTCTTCGCTCCCGTGGGCGCCTACCCGGTGCCTGCGCTCGCGAGAGACGGTTGCGTGTGCGTCGTCCAGTCGGTGGTCGAGCGCATGCATCCCCACGCGTTGAGCACGCACGCCGGGTCGGCCTGCAGCACCCGGAAGCGCTCGGCGCCGCTGAAGTCGCCGGATCCGAAGGTGATCTGGCCTCCGAATCCGGGCTCGTAGTCGGTGGCCATTAGGGCTTCCACGAACGTGTCGGCGTTGACCTCGCCCTGCACCCTTGTCATGGCGCTGAAGGCGACGTCCAAGTAGTCGCAGGTGGCCATGATCAGCGTCCAGGCGTCGGTGTGGAGCCGGTGGGAGAACGGCTCGGCTGCGATGGCGGTGTTGCGCAGGGTGAGGCATCCGCGGTCCAGTTCGGGGATCTCGTCGCCGGCGGCTCGGCGGTTGCTGACGAGCACCAGATTCTCAGCCTGCCGGGAAGGGATCTCGAGCAGGACCACCGACGCAGGCTGGGTGTCGTTGGCGACCCACTGCGGCGCCCAGTCGACCAGCTCCGCGGCCCGTATCAGCCGCCGGAAGTCGGTCCAATCGGCGGTGGCCACCACCGCGGTCACGCCGGCCTCCTTGAACCGGTTGGCAGCATCGATGAAGAACTGCTCCATCTCGCCGTACACGGCGGCCAGTTCGGGTGGCAGCGCGGCCCGGTTGCGGTCGGCCTCGGCCCGTTCGGCCTCGGACAGGCCGCTTGCCAGCAGGCCCACCCGCTTCTCTTGGAGCAGCAACTCGAGGGCGGCGTACTCCGGTGGCATGTGCGCGGTGGCTGCGTTGTCGAGGCCGAAGCTCTCGATGACGGCCACCGCACTCGCCATTCCCGGCCCTCCGTGGGCGAGCCCGATGACGTCGTCGGCGCCGATCACGCCCGAGGCGAGGGCCAGGTCGAGGCTGGCCGACAGCAGGTAGTCCGAAGTGCCGTCGTCCACGAACAGCCGGTCGCCGGTGAGTTCGAACGTGGCGGTCGGAGGGGAGGTGAACAGGCCTATCGTGGGTATGCGGGCGCCGATGGTGGCGCACTGAAGGGTCGGGTCGAACACCCTGAGCGCGAAGTAGACGACCGGCTGGAGGGGAGGCATCTCGGTGCAGATCCGGGTGAAGTCGCCTGCGGGGTCGGTGGGGCTCCAGAGATAGTTGACGAATTCGACGCATTGGCCGTTGATCCCGCCGTTGAAGTTGACCTCGTTGGCGTAGGCTTCGATGACGACGCCGGGCTCCTCCAGCACGAGGCCCTCGAGGCCGATTCCCTCAAGTGCGGCCAAATCGGCGCCTATGTAGGCGATGGTGACGGACTCGGCGCCGGGCTGTTCGCAGGGGTTGTCGCCCCGGATCGCCTGCGGGTTGCCGCCCGCGGCGGCGATGCCGGCACCGGGCCGGGTCGACATGAAGTCGCCGGAGGGGACGGCCGGCGCGGCGCCCACAGCCTCGACGGTGGTCGTCTGGGTGCCGGAGGCGCCGTCGTCGCCCCCGCCGCAGGCGGCTGCGGCCAGGCTCAACACGGCGAGGGCGCCAGCAAGCGCGAGAACTCTCCGGCGGGGCGCTCCGGCTGTCCGGGAGAGCGGTCGGGCCGGGCTGGGGCGCAACCCAGGACCGGAATGTGTCGTTGTAGGCCCGCAACAAGCGGGTCCGGCGCTCGGGGTCGTCCCCGAACGCCCAGCGGTGCAGCTCGGCCTGCCAGGCCTCCAGCTTCTCGTTGGCCGCGGCGGTGGCGACCTCGTTGACGACCCGGCGGTCATCGGCCAGGCGGTCAGTGATGACGATGGGGCGTCCCCGCAGGCCGTGCTCGACCACCGAGATCGCCGAGATGCGGTCGGTGCCCCACTGGGCCTCGGTGGCTCTGGTCCAGTTGACGCCCTCGACGTTCCAGCCGCCTGCGGGGCTGTAGGTCACCACTAGGTCCTCGACGGGGCCGAGGGTGTCGCAGATGAACTCCTCGATGTCGTCGATGCTGAGCCATGTCGCTCCCAGCCGCAGCGTGATGTCCTCGGCGCCGACGTCGGTGGGGATGATCGGCTCCAGCGCGGCGACGTTGGCCTCATAGGCCGGGTCGTGCTCGGCGGCGGCGCGGGCCTCGTCCAGCTTCTCGCGGACGTTGCCCGACAGATACAGCGGCGCCGGCTCCCACGCGCCCGCCTGGGCGGGGTCGCGGTAGGCGACGTTGTCGGTGGCGAGGTCTGCGGGTTCCCATTCCCAGTCGGTGGCCTCGGCCATCCAGGCGACGTCGATGCGGCCCAGCGCGGCCACCGACGCCACCACCGCGTCGCTCAGTGTCTCGATGCTCGTGGCGGCCGGCGGGCGGCGCACGACCCGCTGGCGGAAGATCTCGCTCTTGGCGGCCCGGCCCGTCTCGGGATCGAATACCTCCAAAGCCAACACGGCCGGGTAGTCGGGATCCATGACTGCGAAGCCGCCCATCTTGGGGAGCCGCCGCCGCGGGGTGGGGGCGTCGTCGTCGCCGGCGGGGCGGTCCGCGGTGCCGCGGTTGAGCGGCCCGTAGCCCTGGGCGTAGGTGTCGTAGGTGACGTTCAGCCATCGGCGCAGCCCGTCGAGGTGCCCTTGTGGCTCGTCAGCCGCCTCGGCGGCTATCAGCTCGGCCATCGCGTCGCGCACCGCGATCACCCGGCGCAGCTCGTTGGTGTCCGAGCGGGGTTTGGGGGTGTACTCGACGACCCGGCCGGCCACCATCTGTGCGAACTTGCGGCTGCCGGGGATCGCCAGCAGCGACCCCTCCTTGGCCCACGGCGGCCAACCACCCGGCGGGGGCCTCACCACGGCCTGCTCCTCGTCGCCGTCGGCTGGGGCCGGTCCGGCGGCGAGGTTGGGGCGGCGGCGGTGCAGCCCGGATGGCACGTCGTCGATCTCGGCGGTGTCCACCACCGCAGCCAGGGCCTCGCCCAGCTGCGCGGCCAGGTCGCCGCCGCGGGGGTTGACCATCGTCTCGTCGCGGCCGTACAGGCCCCGGCCCTTGACCATCTCGCCCAGCACCAGCTCGGGCCGCTCGGCATACCAGCGGTTGTGGCTGGGGGTGTCGTCGTCGCCGCCGTTGAGCACATACCACGCCTCGACGGGGTCCACGTCCCACAGGGCGGGCCGCTTGGGCATCTCCAGGGGCTCGCGCCGGCGCTGGAACATCACCACGTCGGTCATGACGCTGGTGCCGGACTGGTCCTCGAAGGCGCCATTGGGCAGACGCACCGCTCCCAGCAGCCGTCCGTGGCGGGCCAGCTCGAGGCGGGCGTCGGGCGACAGCGCGTCGAGAGTCCACGACGAGGTGATCGCCACCAGCAGCCCGCCAGGGTCCAGCAACTGCAGCGACTTGGCCAAGAAGTAGTTGTGCAGCACCAACTCGGCGCCGTTGGCGTAGGGGTCATGGGGGGTTACGTCAGCGAATGGGACGTTGCCCACCACCAGGTTGAAGCCGCCGGTGTGGTACTTCTCGAACGGGCTGGCCACCACCGTGGCCCCCGGGTGCAACAAGGCGCATATCTGCGCGGTCACGGGGTCGCGCTCGACGCCGGTCATCTCGACATCCAGGTCCGGCGGGGCGGTTGCCATGAACACTCCGGGCCCACATCCCGGCTCCAGGACCCGGCCGCCGCTGAACCCGGCCTTCGCCGCGGCCGCCCACATCTGCGCGGCGATCTCAGGCGAGGTGTAGTGGGCGTTGATGGTCGAGCTGCGAGCTGCTTCGTACTCGTCGGGGCTCAACAGCGCCTCTACTCGTTCGGCCTGGCGGCGCAGGGCGTTGCTGCGGGCATCGAACACCTCCGGCAGCGCCCCCCACCCCGACCAGCGGCCCAGCACGGCGCGCTGGGTGTCATCCGCGGTGCCGCCGCTGGCCCGCAACCCGACGAGGACCTCCAGCGCGGCGATGTTGGCGCTGGCCCTCGCCGCTTTGGTCCGCGGTGGCCGGTAGAGGCCCCCGCTGGGGCCCAGGCCGCCTAGCTCGGCGCCAGCGCCGGCGGCACCACCGGCGGCTGCTGCGGCGGTATCGCCGTCCCCAGCAGCCTGCTGGCCACCACTCTCGCCAGCTGGGTCCGCTGCGGCGACTTCGGCGGGTCCAGCTCCAGCATCACCGCCAGGTCCCAGGCCACCATCGAGCGGTCCCAGGTCGTGGTGACCTTGGCCGTCAGTTGCTGGGCCGTCTCCATGAACTCGGTCATCTCCCAGGACTGATAGAGCCCCGTTTCGGCTATCGTCGCCGCCAGCGGCTCCGTCAACCTCTCCGGCAGCGGCGGCGGCCCCAGCACCGCCGTCAGCTCCTCGCGGGTCAGATCCGGGTCCGTCGCTGCCTCCAGGAGCTTGCGGGCCCACAACTGGCCGTCCTCCAGGCCCGGCCACTGCCACCACCGCCACTGTGTCGAGGTGGTGTCCATCGCCGGCTCCGGCACCCACACCGCCACCGAGACCTCCTTGGGGACCGTCACCCACTCCGCTCTCACCAGCGCCGCCGCCTGCTCCATTGCCTGATGGTGGCTGCGGTCCGGGTGGCTGCGCCGCAGGTTCGCTGTGACCGTTTCGCGCGTGCGGGCGATCTTGCGGTTCAGGCGCCAGAAGTGCATCGGGACGCTCTGCGTTGACTCCTCCAGTTGGCGCAGGCTCTGCGGGCACCACATCGCCAGATGGACCCACGCCTCGTACCCGTCGACGCCCACCAGCCCCGTTGGCGTCGGGCTCGGAGCCGTCGCCGTTGTCGGTATCGCTTTGCTGGGTTTCGCCGTCATCGGCGTCACCTCCCAGATCGAACAACGCCAGCTGGCCGCTGGCGGGTCCCCTCCGTCGTCTCACAACCTAGACCTCATCACCGTGGTGTGACCGAGCCGATGCGGTGGGCGCCGGGCGGGCTCTAGCGGCCGTCGCGGCCGGTGCGGCGGCGGGCTTCGGCCAGGCGCTCGGTGACCGCGTCGGCGCACTCCTGCACCCCGAGGCACGCCTCGGGGGGTTCGCCAACCAGGCCCTGGTAGCCGGCGAGGCGCCGCCCACGAGACAGCGGACCCACCTTGAAGCGCCAGGCGTCAATCCGGCGGTACCAGATGCTCCTGCGGCCCAGCATCGATCCGGCCGCCAGCTGGGCGGCGCAGTCGGTGATGTCGAAGCAGTGGACCGCCCCCTGGCGCTGGCCGCGCTCCTGGGAGCCGTACCAGCGCAGAGCGGTCCCAGGGGTGACGGTCACCACCTCGTCGCCGAGACCCTCGATGCGCACCGGCACCACCGCGGTGCTGCGGTGGCGGCGCTGGGGGCCAGTCACCGGCAGCAGCGGGCCCGCTGGGGGCCATCATCGGGGCCTGCCAGCGCCACGCCGGCGACGATGATCGCCGCGGCGCTCACAGCCCGATCCCCATCGACCGCGACGACGGGTGCCGCCGCCGGGACTCGATCTCTAGCTGGGCCGCCTCGGGGGTCCTCGCCCACACCTCATGGCTGTCCACTCGCAGCCGCTGCCAACCCGTGCCGGCCAGCGCCGTCTCCTCAGCGGCGGTGACCGGCTGCAACGTCATCGCCACCTGCGCCACCCGCTCGGGGTCCCAGGCCACCGCTAGGTCCTCGCCGGCGTCCGGCGCAGCCGGGTCGAACCGGTTCGCCCAGGCCGCCATCCAGCCGTCAGGGGCGATCACCGACGGCGGGAGCTCCGGCCCCGCCGGGTCCTGCACGACCACCGCAACGAGCACCGACCCCTCCAACTCCTCAGTGTCACAGACCGCCCAGTCGGCGGTCCCAGAGCCGTTGTGAGGGTGGCCTCGGCTTCCGTTGGTGCCCATCAGGGGTGCTCCTCTCCGCTGGACTGCGGTATCGACCCTCACCGTGCACCAGCACCCCGAACGCCCACGAACGCACCAGGAACGCTCATGAACGCTCACGAACGCAGCCAGCAGACGAGCCCGTCCGCAGCGAGGTCGCAGACCACGAAGAGGCCTTCAGCAGCCCCTGTGCGGCCCGTCAGACGATGCTCAGCCCGTTGCGGCTGTCACCCACGGCGCTGAGGGCACGACGGCCCGGCACAGCCGTTCGGGCCGGGCAGCCGGGGTCGTGGCCGGCGCCCTCGACGCCACAAACCGCGCAGCCAGCGCGCAACGAACTGCCGTTGGACGACACCGCAGCGGTGGCCGAAGGGAGGTCGCCGTCGATCTGTCGGGTCCACTCGCGCATCTGGTGGACTGCGGCGGGGCTGTCGGGGCGCGAGGCGTGCAGCGCCGCCCACAGACGCCGCCGATCGGTGCTGTCGCACAACACAGCCGAGGCCTGGAGTTCCGCCAAAGCGTGGGGGAAGATCCGCTCCCCGGGCCTGGAGGCGAGCCCGAACAGCCCGGCGTCGATGACCTCGGCCACCGCCGGGTCGCGTCGCAGCACCCGCAGCTGGGTGCCCGCCGGCCACCAGGTAGCGAAGTGGGCCACACCGAAGGCCCTGGAGGAGTCATCCACCACGACGATCTCGTCAGGGTGCGCGCCGCTGGCGGCCACGTGGTCCCGCGCCGCCGACGCCGCCGGGTAGGTGCTCGCCGTGACGAGCACCGTCCTCGCAGCAGGCTGGTGGCGGCCCAGTGCCCCCATGGCAGCCGGGCTGGCCGTGGCGGCGTCGACGATTACGGCGTTCACGCCGGCCGGTTGCGGGTCCGCGGCCAGCACTCCGGGCAAAGCCATCGGATCGAAGCTGGCGCCGGGCCAGCACACCACATCAAGGCCAAGATGAACGCCGACGTGATGGGTGGCCCCCGGCTCGGAGATGTCGCTGTAGGGCGGCTCGCCCAGCACGTCGAAGGCGCGTGAGTCGAAGTCGACCAGGACGGTGTGGCCCCCGTCGTGGCTGGCCTGGGTCAACATGGCCATCGCCGCAGCCACGGTGGTGGTGCCCACGCCGCCAGAAGCGCCGTACACCACCACAGTGGGAACCGGGCCGTTCGATCTGGTCGCCATGGCCCCGCAAGCTACGAAGGCCCCCGGAACGCCCACGAACGCGCAGGAACTCCAACGAACGCACCACGCCGCTGACGGCCCTGTCGAACGGCTCGACAGGGCCCATCACGGCCACGCGTAGGTCTACCCGGCGCAGGCATAAGCTGAGACCGATGATCGAGGCCGGCGAGGACTGCGCCCGAGCGCAAACCACCCGTTAGTCGATGACAGTAGACCCCGACACCGAGCGCCGCGAACCGACCCGCATTCACCTTCTATGGAGCGGTCCGCACACCTTCGGGGATGTCTTGGAGATGGATGGCGGCACGGACTACGGGATCTATCAGGTCTACGGCCCGCATCCAGCCAGCGGGACCGAGTCTCTGCTCTATATCGGGCAGGCAAACGATCAGACCTTCGCTGCGAGGTTCACGAACCGCGATCACCGGTGGTGGAACCCCGACTCCGATGACGGTGTGTGGGAAGACAACACCGCGCTGCTGCGGTTCTTCACGGGACGGGTTCACGCGACGCAGGATGACCAGGACCGGGGCGGCATCGACTACGAGCTGTGGGGAACGTACATCAACAAGGCCGAGAAGCTGCTCATCTGCGCACACACCCTCCACTGGAACCAACAGGGCATCTCCGGCATCAAGGAAGAGCAGACCGATGTCTACGACAACTGCCACGTCCTGAACTGGGAACCCGCGCATCGCTGCTGCCGGAGGTCTCCGGCGTCCGCCATGCTCACACGGAGTTCGAGCGCATCTGCGACGATCCGCTCGAAGAGACATAGGAGTTGGCCGGCCGGGTCCCAGCTGGGAACAGCGGCGGCGGAGTTGTAACAGCCGAACAGACCGGCAAGCCGCAAAGAAGCCCTGTCGCATCGGCCACTTCAAGCACCGAGCCGCCCGACAAGAACACTGGTGCTGTAGCCCGCCGCAGACGCTCGGCCCGGCCCGCGGTCACCTGGCGCGGCGGGCATGTGCTCTGCGAGGGGTGCTGGTGGATTGCTGAGGCTGCGTTCGTTGTTGGGAGTGCGGTTCTTGGTCCAATGCCGGGCCGGGATGCTGGTGTCGGTGTCTGTTGCGGCTGGGTCGTTGACCGGGTGTGGGGCGTCAGCGTGCGTTCGTGGGGTGGTTTGGTCACCACACGTTTGCACTTGCAGTGCCACCCATGCCAAGGAGGCCGCAAATGCGGCGAATATGACAGCCGACGCCCCGTGTCGGAGCTGGCCCTGGGGTCCGCGAACGCTCAGGAACGCAGAGGAGCGCATTTGCGGCGGGTGCTGCGACTATGGTTTGTTTCATTGTATTCTGGTTGGGTTGCTTGTCGGGGCTGTTCGCTGATGCCGTACTGTCGAGAAGCGTCCTGAGGGGGTGTCGAGCCGGTCTGGGTCGGCGTTGGTTCAGCTGTTCCGCCCCATCGGTGGGTGGGGTAGTGGTGAAGGGGCATGCCACGTGCCACCTGGTGGACGCACCGGTGGCAAAGAGGGCGCTTCGTGAGCGTGGACAAGCTGCCGTGTCCCGAACGGCGTGTACGCTACGTGCAGGTGCAACTGCGAGCCTGTCAAGCCCGGCTACAGGGTGTGCGAAGCGGGAGATGGCACTGCTTCTGCGGATCGCAGGTGAGAGGGGGACCGGCGATGATCGACCTCGAAGTCGCAGTGAGATACCTCGCCGAGCGTGCCAGCAAGCTGCGCACCCCCGCAGGCTGGATGCTGCTTGCCCTAGTGGTGATGCTCTTGTTGGGGGCGTTCGGGCGCACGCTCATGGCGGCCGCGTTCGGAGGTGTGTTCTGATGCAACATGCCACCCAGAGACCGGTCCGCAGTTGAGCGGCGGGGGCCTAAACGGCGGCACTTGTGAGCGACAACGCCGCCGACGATGCTGAGGCCCGACGATGCTGAGGTCCGACGATGCTGAGGTCCGCTGTGTCGCCGCGGTCCGCGGCTTCCGGCCAGCCCGGGGGCGCTACTCCGCCATGACCGAGGCCGACCGGGCCGAGAAGCTGGCTAAACTTGAAGCCGACGACCGCGCCGAGAACCACAGGCCGGGTTCGCCCCGCCCCATGGCCCGCGGTGGTCGGGTCGTGGGTGGCCCCGATCCGGGCCGTGGTGCTGCACCTGGGCACTGCTTGAGGCCTACGCCAGCGCAGAACGTCCCCATGTTGGAGGTTCTGGCGGCCGCTGGCCAGGCGTCGTGGTTGCTGTGGCGACCAGATCCCCCGGTGCGGTAGATGACCCGCAAGATCTGGAACCTGTTGTTTCGTCGGGTTCGGTGGTCCGACGGATCTGTCGCGAGCTTCTGGTTCGATCGGCTGGCGCTGGCTCTGTTGGCGCTCTCTGTGGTGTTGGAGATTGTGGGTCTGGCAATCGCGTGGGGCCTGTACGACTCGCCTGGCTTGGGCTTGGTGACGATACTGCCTGCGGGTCTCGCGGTGTTGGTTGGCGCCAAAATTCGGCTGCGTCTCGCAATCGATCGGGCCGAACGCGACGGGATCAGCGACCGCGACGTGGCTGTTCGGGCGATCTTCGAGCGGTTTGTCAACATCTCGAGATGGCACAACCGGTTCAACGAGTGGGGTGCGCTGCGTTGCGAAACGGCCGAGGAGAAGTTCCTGGCGCGCGCCGACGCCGCGGCCGCTGAAGGTGACGACCGGTCAGCTGTGAGGTACCGGGCTCGCGCGAGACGCGAGCGTCGCTACGCAGACTTCATCCGACGCCAGACTGACCGATAATCAAGCCTTCGATCAGGCCACCGACCGTGCCTCACACAACAACTGGTCGATCTTGATGACCACGCGTGGCCCAAACCGGTGGCTCTGCGCGGCGGCAGTCCCGCTGACCACGGCCAGCGCAACGGCAGCGACGACCGCAGTCCGCTGTTGCGGCTAATGGCGATGGTGAGGATGGATGCGGTGCGCAGTGATGTAGGCCAGCAGTTCCTCGTGGCGCTCGATGACGTGATCTGAGCGTTCGAGGTCCGGATGCCGCAGCAGCGGCTCATCGTCGCCGAACACCTCAGGCGACGGCAGGCCAGTGTCTTTGCGCACCACCCACGACGTGAGCGGATGCGGGGCACCCAGCAGGTCACCGACCTGTCGCCAGTGACAGCCCACAACCTTGCCGACGGCCTTGTAGGTGGCGCGCAGCCGATAGTGGTTCAGGCAGTCCAAGACTTCGCCGATCTTGACGCTACCTGCTTTCGGCAGTCTGATCGCAGACATGGCGACCGACTGTAGATGCTCCCAGCACAAAGGGGTGCGCCACTTGCGATCCGGCCAGCGCCGCAGCGAAACACCCCAACATCGGAAAGACAGTGACATACACCGTCGCCGCAGCAGCGTCCACGCCTGCGTTCCTGAGCGTTCGGGGACCCCAGACGACGCCGTTCGATACCCGACACCCCGGCTGTTCGATGATCGAACGGCCCTGGTATTCGACGGCGGCACTGCAAGTGCAAACGTGTGGCGGCCAAATCACCTAGGAACGCTCACGAACGCACCTCCGCCAACAAGCGAGCCCGCACACGACCGCTGACCGGCACTCGGCATTCTCCGCTGACTGGCACTCCTCCGCTGGCTGGCCCACCGAATCGTCTAGCTCGGCAGCCACTTTTCGGAACGCACGGTACGCCCCGATCGACATTCGGCCGGCTTTCTGCTGCTTTTCTCAGAAACGGGCCAGGTTGGCAGGGCACTTCCCCCCGTCGTCGTAAGTGGCATCGTTTCCGTGATGTTGGTAACTGGCCCCGATTTGCTTGAACGACCGACGCGCCCGCTCTGCCGCCGTTGTCGAAATGAGATTCGACCTAGAGTCTGGGGACGGTATGGCTGACCAGCGAGACGTGGGCGCGCTGCGTGAAGCGGCTGGGGCACTGCGGGCATCCCAAGCAGAGGCGGCGCGCGACGCGCTGTGCGATGCCCTAGGTGCGGCCGATTCCGACGCCGCACTATCGGTGCGCTTGGCCGCGCTGCGGGTGGCTCTGGATGCGGCTGAGCCAGAGGCCGCGCTATCGGTGCGCTTGGCGGCGCTGTTGCTCGAATGCGAGGAGGAGCTAGACGAACTGGAGGCTGGTTCGGATCGGGTGCGTGAGCTTGTTGACGAGGCTTGGGAGCTGTTGGTCGGCGCGCCGCTGCCTCAGGGGCCACAGCGTCCCACTGGAAGGGACAGGTGGGAGCTCGCCGCTCGTATCGTGCACCGAGACGGTACGTGGGCGTGTGCCTACTGCGGCACGCCGCTAGCGCTGGATGATTGGGTGCTGGAGCACCGCAGGCCATTGAGCCGCGGTGGCACCAACCGCATCAACAATCTCTGCCTGTCGTGTCGAGACTGTAACGCGGCCAAAGGCGTGCGGACCGTGCAGGAGTGGCTCCAAGGTGGGTAGACGCGGACCTGTCCCGAAGCCGAACGCCGCGTGGCCCGTCAACCGCAGGGAGGTGCCGACCGCCCAACGAAGGCCTACGACGTTGCGTTGATCCTCGAGCGTGTTCGGGGCCCAGCCACGGCCGGCGGTACCCGCCCGGGTGGCTCCATGGGTCTCGTACGGCGGGCGCCGTCGGAGCGTTCCTGAGCGTTCGGTTGTCTGGCTGGTGGGTGGCCCCAGGCTGTCGGGGGTCGGGCACCCCGTCGGCGCCTAGGCGCATCAGCCTGACCGATGTCCCACCGTGTGAGTATGGTGCGGATCGGTGCATGTTGAACGATCGCTGACAGCTAGGGCCTCGCCAACGACGGAGCCGTTTGTTGCTGGGGACTTCGGCGCCGTCACACCTCCAGACATAAGCCCAACAAGGACGGATCTTGTGGCTCCGGTGAGCTGCACGAGCCGCTGACGAGAGGAGTGCCCACGTGGCCCAATTGACAATCGAGCTACTGACAGATGCTGTTGCGGGCGGTGCGGTCGCGCTTCGTTCGATCATGCGGCTGCGGCCCGCGGATGGGCCGGGAGGAAAGGTCTTTCCGCCTACCTATGCGGTGGCTGCGGAGAACAAGTACGCGGTCGAGGAGCGGCAAGTGGGTGACCGCGTCGTTACGACGGTTCTGTTGGACTCGGTGGCGTCACAGGCGAATCGAGCCGAACTGGCCCTGCTGGAGGGTTGGGAGGCCGAAGAGTTGAGCTTTCCGGTGCCCTATGTGGACTTCACCGGCGAGTCGGACGTTGAGGATCTCGGCCGGATTACTGTGCTGGAGGCACCCCACAGGCTGGCGGACGCGATCTTCCGGGACAGCCTGCTTGGCGGGACGCTCTTCCGACTCAGCGACGTCGGCAGGGCGATCACCGAGGCGCGCCCGGGTAACGCCACGGACCTGTTCCGCTACGCGCCGACGGCGCTGCTGTTCGGCCAGTGGGACTCCACGGGACCCAAGGGTGGTCTCGGATCGAAGTTCCAGCGTGCGTACGTCTCGGAGATCGTCGGGCTGGATGCCCAGGTCGGGCGCAAGGTTGGAAGCCGTATCGACCCGCTGCAGATAGAGAAAGCCTCCGCGTCGGTCTACGAGCACGCCAATCCCGACGAGGTCTGGACTTTGGACGAAGCTGAAGCTGCCAAGGACACGAAGGGCAAGGCGAAGCTGGCCGGGGGCGGCGGGCGCCCGTCCGAGATCAACCATGGCAACATCGCGCCCTCGATCGACTCCCAGGCGGGCGGTGTGACCATCTCCGAGGCGCGGCAGACGGCGGTGCTGTCGCTGGCCGCACTCCGGCGATTGCGGTTTGCCGGTGAGAGCCGCGAGGCAGAGGTCGCGGCGAGGACTGCGGTCGCCGCGCTCGGCGTGGCTGCGATCGCCTACGGCTATGAGGCCGACCACGACCTGCGGTCCAGGTGCCTGCTGATCCCCCAGCACCCTCCAGTCATCGAGATGGTCGGCCGCGACGGCGGGTCGCCCGAGACGGTCAGTGTTGATCGGGAGTCCGCAGCGCGACTGGTATCGGAGGCCTCGGCCCGAGCGGCACGATCTGGCATTCCCTGGGAGCGAGACGAGATTGTGCTGAGGCCGGCGCCCAAGCTGATCGAGTTGCTGCGACGCAGCCGCGAGGTGTCCGCACGCGAACCTGTTGGGGAGTGAGCGGTGACCGTCATTGAGGTTCACTTCCTCACCGGGCGGTACAGCGCGACATCGCATCACGACCGCGGGCAGCCCGAGTGGCCCCCACACGGGGCGCGGCTGTTCTCTGCGATGGTTGCTGCCTTCGCGGATGCAGACGCCCCCGACGAGGCTGAGCGGGCCGCGCTTGAGTGGCTGGAGGCGTTGCCGCCGCCGCGCATTACCGCCCCAGAGGTGGTTGAGCGTCGAGTCGTCAGTCACTTCGTGCCCGTGAACGACGCCAGCGTGGTTTCCCCTGCTCAGTACCAGCGCCGAGCGAGCGCCGTAGGCGAACTCATTGCCCAGTGGGAGGACCAAGTCGATGCCTCGAAGGGCGAGGTCACGAAGACGGCTGAGAGATTGCAGGACAAGATCGACAAGGCGCGCGAGGTCGACTCGCTGGCGGGCAAGGTCGGGAATACGAGCGAAGCCGCGGCGCTAGCGCTGCTTCCTGATGGGCGCCTCAAGAAGGAGCGCTACTTCCCGTCAGTCGCGTTGGCGGAGCCACTGATCTCTGGATCCTCTGCTGAGCAAGTGCCGGCAGCGTCGAGAGTCGGGCTAGCGCCGCCGGTCACCTTCGCTTGGGATGCCAGCCCGTCTCCCGAGGTAGCCGAGGCGCTCGACAGGCTCTTGGGCCGTGTCAGCCGGCTCGGACACTCGTCTTCACTCGTGTCGTGCCGGCTGCGCAGCGAGGAACCGGCTGCTACGCACACTCCTGGCGAAGGCACCCTGATGCTGCGGTGGGTGCACCCCGGACAGCTCGCGGCACTGGAGCAGGAGCATCAGCGGCACCAGGCCATCAGGCCGCGCAGCCTGCCGTTCCGGGGAGTCCGGTACAGCGAAGTCGTGCCCGGGGAGGTCGGTGTTGCTGATCCGTTGCGTCCGTCGACCGCCGGCGATTGGATCGTCTTCGAGTTGGAGCCGCGCCATCGACGTATGCCCATGACGCGGACTGTGGAGGTCACAAGGGTTCTGCGCCAGTCGATGCTCTCCCATGTGCCCGATCCTCTCCCGGAGGGAATCAGCGGCCATCTTCCTGACGGTACTCCGACCAGCGCGCCCCACATCGCCTTCCTGGCCCTGCCCAATGTGGGCCATGAACACGGCGATGGGCGGATTATGGGCTTGGCCGTCTCGCTTCCGCAGGATCTCGATGATGCCTCCCGCAACGCGGCACTACGCGGCATTGGGCATTGGGAGCGCGAGCGCGGCGATCGGGCGTTGCGTTTGGTGATGGGCGGCGGCGGATTCGTCGAGATGCGGAGGCGGCAGCCTCCTTTCGCGCTCGTGAGCTTGCGGCCGCGAGTGTGGGAGCGGCCGTCGAGGCGGTGGGCGTCGGTCACGCCGGTGGCGCTTCCCACTCATCCCGGCGGTCTGCGCAGGGGAAGCGCAGCCTCTCGGGCGAAGGCGTGGGCACGAGCCGAGGAGGCTGTGGCCAAGTCCTGTGAGCACGTAGGACTGCCGAGGCCCGTGGACGTTCAGGTGTCGCTGGTCTCTCTTCTTGTGGGGGCGCGTCCGGTGAGCGACTATCGGGCATTCAGGCAAGGCCGCGGAGCCGCTGGGGGCGTGGTCCGGCGGTTGGTCCATGCGTCGGTCGGGTTCGCGGAGCCGGTTCGCGGAGCGCTGATGCTGGGCAGCGGGCGCTTCGTGGGCTTGGGGCTGATGCGACCGGTGGACGAGGCGATCGCTGAAGGCTCGGCCGTTGCCGGGGCTGCGGACGATGGGTGAACTGACCACAGCGGACTTCGACCGCTACTTCGAGGCTGTCCACGGCCATGAGCCGTATCGGTGGCAGAGCCGTCTGACTCGGCAGGTGATCGAGGAGGGAGCTTGGCCCGATGTGATCGATCTGCCGACGGGCGCTGGCAAGACCGCCGTGCTGGACACTGCCGTGTTCTCGTTGGCATTGAGGCCCGACATCTCGCCCCGCAGGATCGTGTTCGTCATCGACAGGCGCATCGTGGTGGACCAGGTCTACGAGCGAGCCCAACTCATCAGCGACAGGATCCGTGCGGCCACCGCCGGAGTCCTGGCCGATATGAGGCGTGCGCTCAGCACGCTGACCGACGCCGAGCAGTCGTTCGAGCAGCCGCTGGGGGTGGCAGCCCTGCGAGGCGGCATACCGATCGACGGCGAGTGGGCCCGAAGGCCCGACCAGCCCTGGGTGATGGTCTCCACCGTCGATCAGTTCGGCTCGCGCCTGCTGTTTAGGGGCTACGGCGTCAGCCACCGGATGCGCCCGGTACACGCCGGGCTCGCCGGCAACGACTGCCTGGTGATCCTCGACGAGGTGCATCTGAGCCGCGCCTTCGCATCCACGCTGAGAGACGCCTCCTCCGACGGGGATGTGCCGTTGATCCGCGCCGTGAACCGTGGCCTGTTGCCGCGCCGGTTCGCGGTGGTTGAGATGTCCGCCACCGCGCAGACTGAGGACGGACGGTGGTTTCGACTTCAGAGCGAGGATCTCGAAGAGTCACCGAGGCTCAGGCGGATCGCCGAGGCACGCAAGCGGGCGAAGTTGGTCGAGATCGGTGGCGCCCGGCCCGCTCACGAGTCAGTGCCCAAGAAGGTGCTCGATCTCATCAAGAAGGAGTTGAGCGACGGCGAGACGAGTGTGGGTGTCATCGTCAATCGGGTTCGAACTGCTCGCGAGGTCCACGACACGCTGCTGCGGAGCGGTATCGCGGCCCATCTGGTGACGGGCCGTATGCGTCCCATCGACCGGCAGCACGTCTTGAGCGAGATCAGCCGCTGTGTCGACCCGGACCGGTCTGAGCCGCTGGACGGGCTCACGGTGATTGTGGCCACCCAGGCGATCGAGGTGGGTGCGGACTTCAGTTTCGACGCGCTGATCAGCGAGGCGGCGCCGATCGACAGCCTCTGCCAGCGGCTCGGGCGGCTCGACCGGCGCGGCACACTAGCGGAGCGGGTCGGTTACGCCCGGTGCTGGATACTGGGGGTGGCGTCGTCCCCCAACCCGAAGAGGCCCGACCCGGTGTACGGCGACGCCGCTCGGCAGGCCTGGGAGGAGTTGCAGGCGCTCGCCGACGAAGGCGAGGTAGAGGTAGGGCCGGGCAGCAGTGTCCTCGCGACAACAAGCGTGGACGCGCGGGCACCGAAGTGCGAAGCTCCGCTGCTGCTCCCCACGCATGTGGATGCTTGGTCCCAGACCGGTCCCGAGCCGTTGGCGGACCCGCCCATAGACGACTTCCTGCACGGCAAGGAACGCGGCCGCGAGTCCGACGTGTCAGTCGTGTGGCGCCTCGATCTCTCCGCCGCGGCACTCGAGTTGGTGCCGCCGAGGCCCGCGGAGTTCCTCTCGGTGCCGATCTCCGCGTTCAGGGATTGGGTGCAGGGACGCCTGGAAGTGCCTGTGGCCGATGTCGACCTGGTTCCCGTCGGCGACGAGAGCGAATCCCGCGGCGGCCGCCAGCCGGCGCAAGCTCGCCGCATGGCCTCTGCGGTCAGGTGGCGGGGCCGAGGCGCCACGGGGCCGACCCCGCTCAAGCACGTCGGGCAGGTCGAGCCGGGCGACGTGATCGTCGTTCCTTGCGAGTGGGGCGGCCTGCGCAGCGGCAGCTGGGACCCCTTGAGCTCGCCGGCCGCGGCGACGGACGGCGCAGGCGACGGCAGCGATCGGCCGACCGTGACGGACCTCGGCGATGAAGCACAGATCGCCTATGGGCGGCGGGCCACTCTGCGTCTCGATCCCCGCCTGCTCGCCCCGCTGTCCGTGCCGCCGCCTCCGGGTCCTGGTGACGAGGAGCACGCCGACGAGAGCCCCGAGACGAGAGTGCGACAGTGGCTCGGCACCGTCGACGACAATGAGGTCCCCGAGTGGCTGTCTGATGCGTTGGCGCGCTTACAGCGGTCCAGGTCGTTCCGGCTGGAACTCGTTGAGCCCGATGGCGCCTCGGCTTACTACGCGCTCGTGGAGCGCACCGTCGATCCCGCCACCCTCGACGGATCCGACGAGACGCCTTCGATGACGGGCACAGCAGTCAAGCTTCAAGATCACCTTGCCGGAGCCGGCAGAAGAGCGGCCGCCTACGGCCGAGCGCTGGCTCTGCCCGAGGCGGTTGTGGGGGACTTGCAGTTGGCGGGGGAGTTGCACGACCTCGGGAAGGTGGACCCCCGGTTCCAGGCGCAGCTTCATGGCCACGATCCGGTCCGGTTGGCCGAGTCGACTGCGACAGGCGAGCCGCTGGCGAAGTCGCTGCCCGGAGCGCGCCCGCACCGTGACAAGTGGCCGCCGGTCCGTCACGAATTCGGCAGCGTCGCGCTGGTGCAGAGCAATCCTGCGGCACTGAATGGCGCGCACGACGAGGATCTGGTGCTGCATCTGATCGGAACCCATCACGGATACGGCAGGCCGCTGCCTCCGATCCGCCAAGACGACGATCCGCAGTCCCTTGAGGTGACAGCCCGATCCCACAACGGCGGTCTTCAGCTCTGCCCACCCGGACACGGCAAGGAGCAGGCCGATGGCCGCATGTTGATGAGCGTGTCATCCGATCTGGCCGCGACGCCGCTGGCGCTTGAGATGGCCGACCGGTTCTGGCGCCTGCAGGAACGCTACGGGCATCACGGCCTCGCTTGGCTGGAAGCGATCCTGCGTCTCGCAGACCACCAGCAAAGCGCCGAGGAAGCCCGGTCCCATGACTGACACCCACGGCACGATCCTGTCAGGTCTTCCTGGGGACAATCCCCTGGGCTTCCTCGCCGCCCTGGGCGTTCAAGCCGCCTTAGCCGAACAAGACCTGGACCACAGACTGCATTGGACCGACGACCCGATCCCGCACGCGGTCGTGAGTCCCTCAAGGGGCTTGGAGGAGATCGCCGATGCTGTCCTTGCCGCCTCCGAGAGGTGGCTCTCCGGTCCAGCTCTGGGCGAGGCACTCGATCCCAAGTTGAGGCTGAAGCCACCCTACATACGCGAGTACCTAAGCCGCGCCCGGAACGCGGGAGCATCGGGCGCGCTCGCATGGTGCCTGTTGGCCGAAGACAGCCTGGACAAAGGCGGTGTAGCCAAGCCCTCCGCCCTCTACTTCACCGCTGGCCAGATGAAGTTCGTCACGATGGCGCGCACCATTCTGAGCGAGGTCACCGAGGCGGAGATCGTCGATGACATCGCGAGACCTTGGCGCTATCACAGCGAGCGAGGGTCGCTCATGTGGGACTCAGTGGATGATCGAGATCATGCCCTCAGCGCAGCCGATCCCACCGACAAGTCCCGCAATCCCAAGCTCACCAATCCCGGTGCCGAAGCTCTGGCGATCATCGGCCTCAGCCGGTACCCGTGCTTTGCGGCTCCGCAGGGAACACTGACGCAGGGCTGCTCGGGAAGTTGGAAGCGGGGCTTGTTCGTCTGGCCGTTGTGGTCTGCTCCGGCGACAGCGCGAGCCGTCGGGTCCCTGCTCGCGCAGGTTGTCGCACCGGAGGGCAGCGAGCGGCGGCGTGGCGACTGGTACCGGTCCTGGGGAATCAGCCGAGTCATGCAGTCGCAGGTTCGTCGAAGCTCCCAGGGGGGTTACGGAACGTTCGGCCCGCCCCGCGTGGTCTGGCAGCGTGAATAGAGCCGCCTCGCTCGCGTCACATGCCTGGCGTTGGCTCCTTGGGCGAGGGCTCCCGGGTCAGGCGTGAGCGACGTTCCCGAACTCGTTCCCGCTCGGATGATCAACGAGTTCGAGTACTGCCCGCGTCTGTTCTACCTGGAGTGGGTGCAGTCTCGCTTTGAGCACAACCGCGACACGATGGAGGGGATCTATGTCCATCGGGCCGTCGATGCCGGTGGGGGTCGGATGGGCGAGGCTGGCGATCCTCCGTTCAGGAAGGCGAGGTCGGTCGAGCTGAGTTCCCGGCGTCTAGGGCTGATCGCTAAGGCCGACATAATCGAGCAGAAGGACGGCAAGGTCGTGCCCGTGGAGGTGAAACGCGGGCGGCCGCCTGCGCACGGACCGGCCTGGATGCCCGAGAAGGTCCAGCTGTGCACCATCGGTCTGCTGCTGCGCGACAACGGCTACGACTGCACCGAGGGGCAGATCTACTTCGCTGAGACCCGCAAGCGGGCGACGATCCCTTTCGACGCGATGCTGGTGGCACACACCTTGCAGCTCGTCAAGCAGCTTCGAGGGGTCGCGGCCTCTGCCGATGCGCCTGCTCCGCTGGTTGACAGCCCGAAGTGTCCGAGGTGCTCGCTGGTGGGCATCTGCCTGCCGGATGAGACGAACCTCCATGTCGGTCGCAGCGTTACCGCCCCTCGGCGCCTGACCCCCCGTGACTCGGCGGCGAGGCCGCTGTATGTCACCGAGCAGGGTGCCCGTATCGGGATCCGCTCCGGGCGGGTCGTGGTCAGCAAGG
>VYCM01000090.1 GCA_009843915.1 Acidimicrobiaceae bacterium
GCGGCCTGCTCGCTGGCCGACGTGCTGCATGAGCGGGGCCCTCTGCCGGAAGGCGAAGTCAGGGCGGTCGGGGCCGCGGCCTCGGCCGCGCTGGCTCGGGTGCACGCGGCCGGGCTCGTGCACGGTGACGTCAAGCCGGCCAACCTGCTGTTGAGCCACAACGGCGAGCTGTGGCTGGCGGATTTCGACGCGGCCCGCGCCGCGGACGGCCAGCCGCTCGAGCGGTTCAGCCCTGGAAGGCTGCCGCCGGGTGCTCCGGCCCGGTTCGCCGCCGACATGACTGCGCTGGCACTGGCGTTGGTCGAGCTGTCCACCGGGATCCTGCTGGATCCAGGAGAGTGCTGGCGTGCGGCCGACCTGCGCCGCCTCGGGTGTTCGCCGGCTCTCAGCGCAGAACTGTCGTTCATGCTGGGCGGCGACGGCTCAGCGCCGGACGCCCGCACCGCGGCCGAGATGTTGGCGCGGCTGGGCACTGACTCGCTGCCCGCGCCCGCGGTGAACGCACGGCGGGTTGATCCGACGCCGACCGTCGAGTTCGTGCTGGCGCGGCCTCTGCGCGAGGCGTCGCTTCGGTCGGTTCCCGCCGCAGACGGGCATCCACCGAGATGGTGGCAGCGCCTCGCCGCGTCCTGGCGACCCAGCGGGGCGGCCTCCCGTGCCGCTAGCCAGTCGCAGGATCAGGCGTCGGGCAGTTCGCAGGCCAGCAGGTCGTCGTAGGTCTCGCGCCGCACCACCAGGCGGGCATCGCCGCCGGCGGCGAAGACCACCGCGGGCCGCAGGGCCTTGTTGTAGTTGGAGCCCATGGAATGCCCGTAGGCGCCCGTTACGGGCGTGGCCAGGATGTCCCCTACCGCGATGTCGGAGGGCACCATGGCGTCGCGCACCAGCGTGTCGCCCGATTCGCAGTGCTTGCCCACCACGGTCACAATCCGGTCCCTGGGAGCATCGACGGCCCTGGGCAGGAATGCCTCGTAGCCGCTGCCGTACAGAACCGGCCGCGGGTTGTCGCTCATCCCGCCGTCGACGGCCGCGTAGGTCCGGACCCCCTCGATCGTCTTGATCGTCCCCACCGTGTAGAGGGTTACCGCCGCGGCCGCAACGATGGCGCGCCCCGGTTCGGCGGTCACCCGAGCCGTCACGCCCGCCGACCGGCACGCCTCGCTCACCGCCGCCCCCCATTCGGTGATCGTCGGTGCCGACTCACCTGACACGTAGGGCACGCCCAGGCCGCCGCCGATGGATATCTCGTCCACCTCATAGGGCGCGGCTGCCTCCGCGATTACCGCTACTGCCTTGGCGAAGGAGGACGCCTCGAACACCTGGCTGCCGATGTGGGAGTGGATGCCGACCACCTCGACCGAGGCCGAGGCCCGAGCCCGCTCCATCGCGGCCGCGGCCGCGCCCGTCGACACGGTGAAGCCGAACTTGGAGTCATCGGCCCCGGTCACCAGGTAGGCATGGGTGTGGGCCTCGACGCCGGGGGTGAACCGCAGCAGCACCCTGGGACGCGCTCCCGTCTCAGCATTCAGCGCGTCGAGGCGGTCCAACTCGTCGAAGCTGTCCACCACGATGCGTCCGACGCCGGCCGCGACCGCCTCGCGCAGCTCGCCCATCGACTTGTTGTTGCCGTGCAGCACGAGGCGGTCCGCGGGCACGCCCGCGGCCAGCGCCACGTGCAGCTCGCCCCCGGTGGCCACATCGAGGCCCATCCCCTCCGAATGCACGAGGCGAGCCATGGCGACGCACAGGAACGCCTTGGCTGCGTAGGCCACGCCCGGCCCGAACGCGGCCGCCGCCTCGCGGCAACGGCTGCGCAGGTGCTCCTCGTCGTAGACGAACAGGGGCGTGCCGTAGTTGTCGGCCAGCTCGAGAACGTCGCATCCCCCGATACTGAGCCGACCCTGTGACACGTCATGGTTGTCGGGCAGCAGGCGGCGGGGCAGCGGCGACGCCTGGGCCAGTGAAGAAGCCTGTGAGCCGGCCATCGTGCTACAGCCTCTCCGGGGCCGACACCCCGAGAATGCTCAGGGCCACGGCCAAGCCCACCCGGGCTCCCTCCACCAGCCACAGACGGGCCTGACGCAGTTCCTCGTCCACGTCGTCGCGCAGGATGGGGCAGTCGTGCCAGAACCGGTGGAAGGCGGCCGCGAGCTCGCGGGCCCAGGTCGTCACCTGGTGCGGGGCGCGGGCTCGCGTCGCAGCCACCACGACGTCGGGCAGCGACGCCAGGGCCCGCAGCACGTCCAGCTCGCGCTCGCGCACGAGCACCGACAGATCCACGTCGTCCAGCGGCGCCCGTCGAACGTCGCGGGCCGCGGCCATCCGCCCCAGCGAGTGGATGCGGGCGTGCGCGTATTGCACGTAGTAGACGGGGTTCTCGGCCGACTGGGCCGACACCACGTCGACGTCGATGGTCTGGGTGGTGTCGATGGACTGGAGCAGGTACACCAGCCGGGTCACGTCGGGCCCCACCTCGTCGAGCAGGTCCGCGACCAGCACCATGTCGCCGGCCCGCTTGGACAGGCGCACCTCGGCCCCGCCCCGCCGCAGGGTGACGTTCTGGCCGATCAGCGTCTCGTAGCCGTCCGGACGGTGGCCCAACGCGCCCAGCGCGGCCCGCATCCGGGGGACGTAGCCGTGGTGGTCGGCTCCGAGGATGTCGATGACCAGGTCGCCCCGCGAGAACTTCTCGTGGTGGTAGGCGATGTCGGGCAGGAAATAGGTGGGCTCGCCGTCGCTCTTGACCAGCACCCGGTCGGCGCTGTCGCCGAACTCGCCGGTGCGGAGCCATACCGCGCCGTCGTTCTCGTACACCATCTCCCGGCCGCACAGCTCGTCTAGGACACTGTCCATGGCGCCCCGGGCGACCAGCGCCGACTCGCTGGTATAGAGATCGAAGGACACGTTCATCGCGGCCAGCGTCTCGGCCTGGTCCCGGTGGGCGCGCTCCAGCCCCCACTGGCGCACCTCCGCGGTGTCGGGCATCTCGGCGGCCCACTCGGCCACGTACTCGCCGTGGTAACCGTCGTCGGCCGGCTCGGCGCCGCGGCTTCGAGCCTCGAGAGAGGCGGTGAACAGGTCGATCTGGCGGCCCCGGTCGTTCACGTAGAACTCCCGGTACACCGCGTAGCCGCAGCGTTCCAGCAGCCGGCACAGCGAGTCTCCGTAGGCGGCCCAGCGTCCGTGACCGGCGTGCAGCGGTCCGGTGGGGTTGGCCGACACGAACTCCACGCTCACCGAGCGTCCGGCACCCTCGGTGCTGCGGGCGTAGCCGTCGACGCCGGCGTCGATCACCGCGCCGAGCACTTCGTGCAGCCAGCTCGGGGCCAGCCTGAAGTTCACGAAGCCGGGGCCGGCGGCCTCCACCGTCACCACGTGCGGGGGCGGCTCGGCGCTCAGGTGGGCGACGATCTGCTCGGCCAACTCGCGGGGTGGACGCCCCGCCGCCTTGGCCGCGGCCAGAGCGACATTGGACGACCACTCACCGTGGGAACGGTCCCGGGGGCGCTCGATGGCGATCTCAACGGGCGCGCCATCGACGCCGGCTCCTTCGAGGGCCGACCGCAGCCCGTCCCGCAAGCCGTCGCGCACATCCGGCATCGACCGATCCTACCGGGCACCCCCTTTCCCGCCGGTGAGCCGCGCGCCGCTAGCATGACCCGGCCCAGCCCCCGTAGCTCAGGGGATAGAGCAACGGCCTCCGGAGCCGTGTGCGCAGGTTCGAATCCTGCCGGGGGCGCTACTGGCTTGACCTGCGTAGTCGTCTGGTGTCGAACGCCGCTAGTCGGCTGAAGGGGGTGCTGTGGAGTCGATGAATCTCGACATGAGGGCTTCCCAGTCGCTTGGGGACGGGACGCGGGCCTCGTCTAAACCACCAGAGATCATCATGTGGACGCCGATTTCAATCGCCTGTATGAGCAGCGCGATAGCGTCGGTGCTGAGTTCTTGGTCGGTGCGCCCCTCGTCTTTGCTTCTGTCAACCAGAACCGATATCTGGTCGATCGAGTCATTGAGATGCTTCCCCAGGCGCGCATGGACATCGGGGTTGTTGCGCGCGCTTCCGAATACTTGGGTGAGTATCTCTCGCTGTGAATCGGGTTCCAACAAACCTACTGCTCCTAGCAGCACGATCTCGGGGAATGGCAGGTCGTAGAGTCCAAAGTCCTTGATCCTCGGCTCGGGGAGGATCTGTTCGAAGATGTGGTCGAGGGCCGCGACCATCATCTCGGTCTTGGTGGACCAGCGGGCGTAGATCGAGCCGGCGGTCACTCCGGCGTTGCGGGCGATGTCGGCGACCCGGGCGCTGTCAAAGCCGCGCTGCACGAATTCTGTAGCAGCGGCCTCCAGCAGCTTATGGGTCGTCGCTGCTCGATTGCCCCGGCCGTTCTTGCGGCGACCACTCTCCTGTGCGTCCATCTCAAGTCAGGCTACATGACACTCCAGTCCGGGCATTCGATCCAATAACGACGCGTATTCTCAATGCAATGAGTCGAGGGCTTCGACTCCACAGCGGCATCATCCCTGCTCAGTGGTGGTGAAGGTGCTGGAGAATGTCTCGAGTGGAGTGCCGTTGATGTTGTTGAGGCCGCCGTAGTAGCTGATCGTGGCGTCGTCGCCGGGCGCGATGGGAGCAGCGAGGGTGAGCGTGAGCAGGTTGCTCTCGACGGCGACCTGGATCGGCGACTGGCCATCGACCGCGTTGCCGTGGGCATCGCGGCCACCGTCGACCACGAAGTACTGGCGCAGCGTTCTGGCCGTAGCGTCGTCGATCGCGGCGATCTCGTTGGTGAAGACGAGCGTCAGCTCATTGCCGTTCACCATCGCCATGACCGGCTCCGCCGAAGCCGGCGGCGGGGGCAACTCCACGATGGTCGTCGGGGCCTCATAGGCGTCTGTGACGGCGATTGCGACGTTCACCGGCAGCGTCTGATCGCCCATGGTCGCGCTGATGGTGACCTCATAGACGTTGTCGCCGTTGCTGTCGGAAGGCGCTTCGAAGTCGGGCGCCAACCCGGCAAAGCTCAGCGTCCCATCGTCGCTGAGCTCGAAACGTGCGGCGTCCGCTCCCGACAATGACCACGACACCCTCGCGTTCGGGGGGCTGATCATCGTGCAGCGGCCGGCGATCATGCGGGACGCAATCACAGGATTGCCCATCGGACCCGCCGGCGGCTCCGGGACAGCCCACCGCAGATACGCGCCGCCTTGGGCAGGCGCGCACTCCATCTCCATCGATATCTCTGCCACCGGCGTCGTGCGTTGCCAGTCCACCCTGTGGGCGGCGTCATGATCCAAGCCACTGTGGGCCAGATCGGCATCTACGCCGCCGGATGCCGACTGGATGGTGCCGCCGTTGAGGGCGAGCGTGTCGGCCAGCACCGCGATCCCTTGGGCCGAGAAGTTCGGCCACACCACCTCATGGGTGAACATCAGCTCATCGGTGCCGCTGCCGCTCGCGTACACCGCGTCCTTGCGGCCCCAGTCCGCCGGGTCCATGTCGATGCCCAGCGTCGGCGAGCCCGTCACCACGACCGCCTCGCTGAAGGCGACTCGCAGCGAGATCACTTTCCCGAACTCATACCAATTGTCTTGGCCCGCCCAAGAGGCCACCTCCACGCCGGTCACCGTCGGAACCGAAGGGGTCAGCGTGGTGAACGTCCCCGACATCACGCCCGTGAAGAAGTCCTCGTCGAAGGACGCCTGCACCTGGTACTGGGTGTCCGCGGTGAGACCAGAGATCGAGACCTGCCTCGGCGACGACGTCATCTCCTCCTCGGTCCCCGTCCACGCCCCTGAGGTCCCGGCGCGGTAACGCAGGTAGAGCATTCCGGCAGGGTTGCGTGCCTCTATCTCGATCTCCGCGGAGTTCGGAGTGATGTCCTGCGCGGCCACCCCAGTCACCGACATGGGCGACTTGATGAGTACCGGCACCTTGTTGTCGACGAGTTGTGAGAAGCCCGTGTAGCCGGTCGGCGCGAGAGCCACGTAGAAGATCTCGGCCGCCACGCCGGTGCCCACATCGCTGTCGTGGATCTGGATGGTGACTGTGCGTGTGTCCCCAGTCGAAGCGCTACCGGTCCAGTCGAACTTCTCGTACCCGTAGGTGCGGTACAGCGTGCGCGAACCGCCCGAGAACAGCTCCCCGTAGCCGTAGTTGAACGCCGTGCGCTCCGGCTGCTGCTCGCCCAGCGAGACGTCCTTGCTGTAGTTGGGGTCGGTGTCGGGGATGATCGGGTCCTCGCCCACCAGTGCCCGGGCAGCGCCGTCGGCCGAGCTGTGGATGACGGCGACCACCGGCCACCCGGTCGAGCCGGAGGCACGCAGCGTGCATTGCGCATCGGCGGCCTTGGCGACCTCCGCCGGACAGGTGAGCGTGAAACTCGGCAGCGACACCGCGACCGTGTCGACGCCGTCCGCGAGCGCCGACCGGACGATGTTCACCGTATGGATGCCGGTGGTGGTGCCGTCCTCGGCCGTCACGGACAGGGTCACCGTGGTGGTGCCAACGGCAAGGCGCACCGCCGCGCTCTCCTGGCCGTCGATCACCTCGATGCTGGTGCCGCCCCTACCGTCGAGATCCAGGCTGCTCCCGCCGAACGACGCGCTCATCGTCATAGTCGTCCCGCGGGCCGCCGCCGCAGTCAGTGTCGCCTCCGTCACCTCGTAGGCGACGATCTGCGACTGCGTGGCCTGCGTCGTTGACAGCGCACGGCTCTGCCCGGCGGACAGCTCAAAGCTGCTCAGCGACGCGTCAGTGCTGGGGCTGTCGCCGTCGATAAGCGTGACGCTCGTCTTGTTGTTGTAGAGCAGGCCCACGCCCTTGCTGCCGTCCGGGCCGAGTGCCACATAGAACTTCTCGGAGTCCTCGTCGAGGCCGTCGTTCGTGGCGGCGATGTTCACGGTGCGGCTGTTGCCCGGCGCTCCCTCGGGCACGGTGGTCTGGGTGGGATCGGCGCCGGCATTGCCGGACCAGTCGAAGCGCGAATATCCCACGAGGGTGTCGCCGATCCAGGTGACACCGCCGTCGATGGCGGCGCTGGGGCTCGGGGCGCCCAGGGTCACGTCGATCGAGGTGCCCCGCACCAGCGCCCGGTCGGCGTCGGTGGACACATGCAGGATCGCCACCACCGGCCACGGCTTCGCCTCCGCGGCGGTGTTCTTCAGCGTGCACGGCAGCGTGTCACCCTCGCCGATGGCGCCGGTCGGGCAGGTCAGCTCGAAGTCGCCCTGGGTCACCGTGATCGACGAGTCGGAGCCGGCCACCCCGCCCAGAAACAAGAAGCCGATCCCGGTCGCCAGCACGGCGACCGCGGCCCACCGCGCGGTATGCATTCGACCCCTACGAAGCCTCTGACGTGGTGATAATCTCATAATATTGAGCAGTCAGTATGTACTGAAGACCCCTTAGGGAACCTCTGATGTGGTGCTGATCCTATGATGTTGAGCAGTCAATATATATCTAGTATACATTTCGCAATGAAGGCTCGCTGGAGGTTGTGATGTCTCACGGATCCCGCCTGGGTCCCCGGGTCGACTCCCAAAGGAGCCGGGGAGGCACCGAGCCGGTGCGGCCCAGGGTTTGGGTTGCCGCGATCGCCGCGCTGTCGGCGGCAGCGGCGATTCTCGCCGTGCCGGCGTCTAGTGGGGCCGCCTTGAATTCGGTGGGCTCCGCCTCGGCCGTCGCGGCATCGGCGTCGGCGGGGCCGGTGTCGTCAGGTTCCCACAGTCCTGCGTTGGCGTTCATTGACGCCGAGCACTCGGTCTTGCCCATGCACAAGCTGATGACCAGATCCCAGCACCCTGGAGGCACCAGCGTATTCCCCGGAACAGTCTCGCATGCGGTTCCCACCAGCAGACACAACTACTTCGGCGAACTGAAGACAGAGGAAAGGAACGGCACGAATCTGGATCTGACATTCAGAGTCGAGAACCAGCCCGACCGCTCGTCGTACCGGTTCTGCCAAAGGGGGTCGCATGCCTGCCAGGAAGTGGAGGTGAGGGCCACGGCCGAGCAGGGGCTGCTGTACCTGTGGCACTCCGGCTCGTTGGGCACGCCCATCATGACGTCGGGGTTCCCCCAGCAGCGGCTGGAGGTGTCGGCGTCGGACGCGAGCACCGGGCTGAAGGTGTACCGCGAGATGCTGGTGAAGCCGCCTCCTGACGTCCCGGACTGCGACGACTACGGCGACGCGACCGTCGAGACCTACGTCTGTCTGTACCTGCGGGAGCTGATTCCCGAGGGGGCCGGAGGCGGCGCCAATGAGGCGACGCTGCGGTCGGGCCTTCCCGGACTGGTGCAGGATGGGTCCAATTACCAGCTGGTGTTCGCCGAGGAATTTGACGGCACCCCGGCTGCGGCCAACTCCGCAGGTTGCCGCGACGGCCTGTCCACATTGGACAATTCCGCATGGAACTACGGCGACCCGTGCCTTTGGGTGGACTCCAGGGGCGAATCGTGCGGAAACGTCGCCGACGGCAGCCTCCGCATCGGCGCGGCCTACAAGTGCTTCGCCGGCCTGGACACTTTCGGGAAGCTTCACTACAAGTACGGGTACCTGGAGTTCCAGTACACCCTCGATACCAACTATTGGCGCGGTGAACAGAACTACAACCTCGTCGCCTGGGCTCCGCTTTCGCCGGAGCAGCACCTGTGGGACCAGTACGGGGTGACGATCACCGACTGGGAAGACTTCCTCAAGTACTCATCTGTCGAACTCGACTTCATTGAGTATGTGCCCTCCAGCAGACATTCCTCTTGGAACCAGCACGCAAACTGGCACCACAACTTGTTCACGACGCAGCCAGCATTCAGGGGCGGAAAGCGGATCGACTACTGCGGCCCCCACGATCCGAACAGACCGTTCTGGAACTTCTTGGTGAATCCCAAGCGGTGTGCGAGGTCGTCGAATTCCCATTGGGGATGAGCTGACGTTGTGGCCCGAGGACAAGATAGAAGTCTGGACCACGAGAGGACAGGGGCGCAATAGGCGTGATGTCGTCATTACGGGCAATGCCCGGAATCAGTACTTCGAGTACCTCGACCCCACGGATACCAGCACGCTCCTCGAGCAGGTCGGCATCGCGCACACCCCGAATCCCCTGTCCATCGGCACTTTCGGGATCAGCAATCCTGGGCGCAATTACATCCGCACCAGGCTGAGCTTCGACTACATCCGCCTGTGGCAGCCCGACGACCACTACTCCGACATGGAGCCCGTCTACCAGTAGGACTGCCGATACGAGCCCCTTCTGTGGCGGCGGCCGGCGGACCCGGGGCGGGCTAGCCGTCTGGGACGGCGTCGTGGAACCTGGCCGCGAAGACGGCCACCTCGGCTCTGGTGAGCACCTGCTCGGGCGAGAAGGTGTCGACGCCGGTGCCTCTGGTGACGCCGAGGGCGTACATGCAGAGGATGTCGGGTCGGTGGTAGTGGCCGTCGGAGACGTCGGCGAAGGGGTTGGGCGGGTCGTCGGGGCATTCTTGGCCCCTGAGCCGCCACATGCGCGCCATCAGCGTCATCATCTGGGCCCGGTTGAGGATCCGGTCCGGCGAGTAGGTGACCGCGCCGGTGCCGGCCACGACGCCCTCGGCGTGCAGGCAGGCGATGTCGACCCGGACGCCGCCGCGGGCGGGCAGGTCGCGGAAGGGCGTGCGCGTGGCGCGGGGGCAGGTCCCTCCGAGCGCCTGCCACAGCCTCACCATCGGCGCGGCCGCGTCGAGGCGGGTCACCGGCCGGTCGGGATCGAAGCCGCCGTCGCCGGTGCCGGGCATGATGCCCAGCCTGGCGGCCCGCCGGATGCCGGGGCCCAGCACCGAGCCGTCGGGCACGTCGGTGAAGCTGGGGGTCCGCGACAGCGGCTCCGGCACCGAGAGCCCCGGCGGCGGGCCCGTGGGCGCTTCGCCGCCGCCGCCACCGCCGCCGCCTGCCGGCCCGCCACCTACCGGCCCGCCGCCTGTGGGTCTGGGTTGCTGCGGCGCCGGGCCGGTGGTGACGGAGACCACGTTGGACGCGACGCCCTCGCCCGCGGCGTTGCTGGCGTGGAGCACCCACAGGTACTCGGTGCCGTGGTCGAGGTTGCGGACGGTGTGGGTCGTGCCCCCCGTCGACGGGTTCCCAGCGTCGCGCCATATGCCGCGCGTTCTCTGCCGGAGGCGGTAGCTGGTGATCGGGCCCGGCTGCGGAGCGGTCCACTCCAGAAAGACCGTGTTGGCGCTGGTCAGAGACACGGTGGCCGCGAGGTCGGTGATCTGGCTGGGCGGCACCCACTCGTCGTCGTTCAGGGTGATGGTCGCACTCCGCACGTTGAACCCGTCGACCGAGCCTTTGACGTTGATGGTCTCGCTGCCCTCTCTGAGGGAGTCGTCGGTGGGGGTGATCATGAGGGTGGCGGTGCCGGTGGAGGCCTCCGCCGGGATGGTGACCGCCGGGTCCGACGGTGTGGCGGTGTAGTCGGTGCCCAGGGTGGCGCGGCCGGCGAGGGTCAGATCCACCTCGGTGGGCACCGAGCGGGTCACGCTGCCCGCGAGGGTGGCAGTGACGGTGACGGACGAGCCACTGGCGGCGTCCTCGTCGACGCTGGCCGGGGCGACGTTGAGCGTGATGCGCTTCGACACAGTGTCGTTGTCGTTAAAGTCGAAGTTTCCCGATCGGACGGTGAAGCCGGCGAGGGTGACAGTGCCGCCGACGGTGATGTCCTCGTCGCCCTCGTCAATCAAGTCCTCGAGGGGGTCGATGGTGAAGGTCACCTCGCCCTGGGGCTTGTTGGCGGCGATGGTGACGTCGGGCAGGGTGGCATCGACCAGGGTGTAATCGGTGTCCTTGACGGCTGGGCCGCCCAGTGTCAGATCCACCGTGAGGTCTGAGCTCAAGGTTCCGCCGTCGAGGATGGCGTAGACCGTCACCTTGGTGGCCCCACTCGACTCAGTCATCCACGCAGCCGGAACGGCGCGGATGGTGAGACTGGTGGAAGCGCTGTCGTCGTCGGACAGCGTGATGTTGGCGGTGTTGATGGTGAGGCCGGTCGCGGAGCCGCCGACGGTGATGGTCTCGTCGCCCTCGGTTTGCGTGTCGTGCAACGGGGTGATCGTGATCTGGCCCGTCGCGCTGCTGGCACCCGCGGTGATCGTGATTGTCGGCAGCGTCGACACGGAGTAGTCGGTGCCCTTGACCGCCGAGCCCGACAGCGCCACCGCCACATCGGTGTTCACCAGCCGGGTGATGCCGCCGTCGATGGTGGCCTCCACCTCCACTGTCGTCGGCGTGGGGTCGTTCTGTAGCGTGTTCTGGTCGTCGGCGTCGGCCTCCCTCACGTTCGTCTCGTCGAGGGTGATGGTGACGCTGGAGGCGGTGTCGTCGTCGGTCAGGTCGAGGGTGGCGGTGGTGACGGCGAGGGTGGAGGAGAGGCCGATGATGATCGTCTCCTTGGCGCCCTCGTCGATCAAGTCTTGCACCGGGCGGACGCTGATCGTGACCGAGGCCTCGTGCTCGTCCGGGTTGAAGGTCACCTTCGGCGGCGGCGTGCTCGGCGTGATCGAGTAGTCCGTCGTCGCCGTCGCGGTGCCGGCGAAGGTGAGCGTCATGCTTGTCTCGGTCTTGACCGCCGCGTCGTTCAAGGTGGCGACGATCTTCACCGACGCCGCCGACGCGCCCTCGCCGACGCTCGACAGAGCAGAATCGTCGCTCGGATCGACGAGGGTGACGGTCACCGCGGTGGAGGTCGCGTCGTTGTCGGTGAACGTGATGCTGGTCGAGTTGTCGGTCAGTCCGTCGGCGGAGCCCGTGATCGTGATCGTCTTGTCGTTCTCGTCTAGACGGTCGTCGGTCGGGGTGATGTTCAACGACGCGTTGCCGGTCTTGGAGCCCGCGGCGATCGTGATCGAGGGCAGCGTGGTCGGGACCGTGTAGTCGGTGCCCTTGACCGCGGTGCCCGACAGCGCCAGCGCCACCGTGGTGCTCTTGGAGCGCTCGATGTCGAGCGTGGCGGTGACCGTCACCGCCGTCACGCCGTCGCCCTCCCCGACGCTGGTGGTCGTGCCGGTCGACATGGTGAGCGCGGCGGTGTCGTTGTCGGTGAGGGTGATGTTCACGGTGGCCGACGCGGTCAGGCCGCCGGTCGCGGAGCCGTTCACGGTGATCGTCTCGTCGTCCTCGTCGATGTTGTCGTCGGTGGGGTCGATGACGAACGTGGAGGAGCCCTCGACCTGCTCGGCGGAGATGGTGATCGAATCCAGCGTCCCCGGAGTGGCCGTCCCCGGATTGGCAACGAAGTCGGTGCCGCTGACCGCCGAGCCCGTCAGCGACAGGGCCACCGTCACGTCCGACGTGGGCGCGGCGTCGTCGACCTCGGCTTTCACGGTCACCGTCGTGTTCGAGGTATCGCCCTCGCCGACGCTGTTGTCGCCGATCACCGTCAGGGTGATGTCCGTGGACGGTGCATCGTCGTCGACGATGGTGATCGTCTCGTGGTTCACCGTGAACCCCGACACCGTGGCGCCGAGCACGATCGTCTCGTAGGGGTCGGTCGTGGTGCCCGCGCCCTCGTCGAGGCGGTCCTCGGTGGTGTTGATCGTCACGTTCCGTGAAGCGTCGGCCGAACCGATGGGGATCGTGATGGTTCCCAGCGTCAGCGCGGTGAAGTCGGTGCCGCTGGTGGCGGTGGAAGCACCGACGCCGGAGGTCACCAGCGCCAGCGGCACGCTCAAGGCCGCCGACTTGTCGGCCGTGTTGCGGGTCGCGGTGATCCGGAACGTGGCCGAGTCCCCCTCGTCCACGCTTGTGGCGGCGCCCGACCCCACCCGTGTGGACCTCAGCGTGATCTCCGGGTCGTCGTTGTCGTTCAGGTCGACGGTCGCGCCGTTCACGGTGAAGCCCGCCAAGCTGCCGTTGATGACGATGGTCTCCTTGGTGCCCTCGTCGATGGTGTCGTCTTCCGGGTCGATCATGAGGCCGGTGGCGCTGCCGCTGGAAGACTCCGCCGAGATCGTCACGCTCGACGGCAGCCCGCTGTGGGCGTAGTCGGTGCCCCCGCCGGTGGCGGTGCCTCCTAAGGTCGAGTTCAGCATCACCACGGTGTCCACAGTTCTCGTAGTGCCCACGAACGTCGCGGTGACCGTGACCGCCGTGTCCGAGTCGTCCTCGTCGAGGCTGGTCGGGCTCGTGGTCAGATTGATCACCGTGGGGGCGGCGTCGTCGTCGGTGATGGTCACCGTGGCCTTGCCGGGCGCGAAGCCGGCGGCGCTGCCGGTGATGACGATGGTCTCGCCTGTCCCCTCGTCGATGATGTCCTGGGTCGGGTTGATGCTGAGGGTGGCCGTCCCGCTGGTCTGGTTGGCGGCGATCGTGATCGAGCCCGGCGTCAGAGTGGCGTAGTCGGTGCCGTTGGTCGCCGTCGACGTGCTGTCCACCGCGAGGGTGACGGTGCGAGTGGATGTCGACGCGGTGCCCACCGTCGCAGTCACCGTCACGTCCGTCGCGTTCGCCGACTCGAGCAGGCTCGACGTGCTCACGGACAGCCCAAGTATCGGCGAGCCCTTGATGCTCATCTCAACGACGTTGGTCCCTGGGGCCAAATTCCACACGGTGGAGCCAGCAAGCCGGGAGGAGAGCTGGTTCCCGATGCTCCAGCCCGCCGCCCCGCCGCTGTCCTCTGCGTGCGAGGCCGTTAGCCGTATCCAAGGGGATTTGTCGCCCGCAACGGACATATCAAGGACCACGGAGTAGGACGTGTTGGCGTCCAAGTTGATACCGCTGGATGACGTGAAGGAGTTGGTTCCGGCACTAAGGCCCGAACTGGTCAACGAACCGACGCTCGCGCCGACCGACGCGCCGCTGCCCGTGTGGATGGCGACAGTGAACGTCGGATCGGTGGTACCAGTAGGATTACCGAAGCCCCCCTCGATCTCGACCGAGGTCACCCTGTAGCCGCCGGTGTTGGAGCCGGTGGTGAACGGCAGAGCAAGGTCCTGATTAGTCAACGTGCCTTGGGCGGCGTCGGTCTGCCCCGTGTTGCTGATCAGGGTGATGCTGCTGGTCTGCGCCTGCGCCGGATGCGGGGCGGACAGCGCCAGCCACAGGCCGGCTGCCAGCGCGGCGACCGCGATCAGCGCCAGCGCACCCCGAACCACCCTCATGGCAATCGGGGATACCCCCCCCCGGCCCGCGGGCCCGCTCGCCTCACAGCATGGAGGACGCCGGACAGCCCTCTCACCCGGATGTCCCACCAACCGGGCTGTGACTGCTGCCGTCTAGCCACGGCACCCCCCTAGGCGCTCTAGCCAGCCAACTGACGCCACACCCGCTGCACCACAGGCCCTAGCTCGAATACACCCTCGTGCGGCGTCGAAACGACTGCCAAATTTAGTGAATATAGATTACTCAATATAGATCGCAGCATGAGGAAGTCTATTTGTGTACCTGTCGATACTGTTCCTGCCCGACCCGGTGGCGAGGGCGGCCCCTGCCGCCTGCGTCGCGCTTCTCCACCGCCGACCGGACACCGTAGGATTGGCCTGTGACCGTCACCGACGCCGCCCCCGCCCCCGCGCCGGCCAAGAAGCCACGCTGGACCTACCAGTGGAAGGAACTCCACGACGAGGTCATCACCTCGGGCCTGTGCACCGGCTGCGCCGGATGCGTGATCGCCTGCCCCCACCACGTGATCGGCTACACCCACGAGCCCGGCGCCTACAAGCCGTTCCACCTCGAGGACGATGAGTACGGTCCCGGCGACTGTGTCCACGGGGTGAAGGGCTGCACGTCGTGCACGCGGGCCTGCCCCCGCTTCCGCATGTGGGAGCCCGAGGCCGACATGCACCTGTTCGGCCGGGAGCGGCACCCCGACGAGATGTCGGGCGTCTACTCCGACATCCTGCTGACCCGGGCCAGCGACGACTTCGTGTACGAGGTGGGCCAGGACGGCGGGCTGGTGTCGGCCATCCTGATCTGGTGCATGGAGAACGACATCATCGACGGGGCCCTCACCAGCGGGGTGGAGTCGCTGCCCAACGGAGAGCCCGGCTGGAAGGCGTTCCCGATGGTGGCCACCAACCGCGACGAGGTGCTGCGGGGCGCGGGCAGCCGCTACACCTACTCGGCCAACCCCATCGCCTTCGAGGAGGCCCGCGACAAGGGGCTGGACCGCCTGGCGCTGGTGGGCATGAGCTGCCAGACGTCGGTGGGTCCGGTGATGTGGCACCGCAAGGTGGGCAAGGTCAGCAAGCCGATCAAGCTCAACATCGGCCTGCTGTGCTCGAAGTCGTTCGACGACTCGCTGTTCGACGAGCTGTTCGAGGTGAAGTACGGGCTGCCCAAGGAGCGGATCTCGAAGATGAACATCAAGGGCGTCTTCCAGATCTGGACCAAGGACGGCGGCTACCACGAGATCAACCTCAAGGAGTGCCACGCCTGGACCCGGGAGGGCTGCAACCTGTGCCCCGACTTCGCGGCCGAGCACGCCGACATCTCCACCGGCGGCATCGGAGACCTGACCGACTGGACCCTCACCATCGTGCGCACCGAGCTGGGCCGGGCCGTGATCGACGCCATGGTGCGCGACGGGGCGATCGAGACCCGTCCCGGCGACGACGACCCGGGCGCCACCGCGCTGATGCACCGCCTGTCGGCCAAGAGCCGGGAGCGCTGGCCCCACTGGGCCGACGGCGCGGCCCGCCTGGGCCTGCCCGAACGCAAGACGGCCTGACACCGACCCCGACCAACGCCTGAGGCAAGGAGCCTGACATGGACATCGAGTTCTGGATCGACCCGCTTTGACCCTGGTGCTGGGTGACGGCCCGTTGGGTCGTCGACGAGGTGCAGCCGGCCAAGGACCTGAACATCACTTGGCAGCCGATCAGCCTGTTCTTCAAGAACGATCCCGATCCCGAGGGCGACTACTACACGCACTCCTACTTCAGCCTGAGGCTGATGAGGGTGCTGGAGTCGGTCCGGGAAGCCGAGGGCGACGACGCGGTGGGGCCGCTGTACTGGGAGTACGGCCGGCGCCTGCACCACGACGATGTGCGGGAGTTCCCGGTGGCCGACGCACTGGAGGCCGTCGGCTACGACACCTCGCATGCCGCCGCCTTCGACGACGACTCCTGGGATCCCGAGATCCGCAAGCGCATGGACGAGGGCCTGGCCCTGTGCGGCGACCAGGTAGGCACTCCGATAATCGCCCTCAAGGACCGCAACGGCGACAAGCAGGGCTACTTCGGGCCAGTGATCACCCGGGTGCCGCCCCCCGAGGACTCCCTGGCCATGTGGGACGCCCTAGTGGCCATGATGAACGTGTCCGGCTTCTGGGAACTCAAGCGCACCAGAACCGAGCGCCCCGAGTTCGGCCCCCGCCCCTGAAGGAGCTGCCGGGGCTACGGGCCGCAGAAGTGCGACCATACGGCGTCGGACCGGGCCGGGCCGATGCCTCTGACCGTTTCGAGTTCCGCGCTGCTGGAGAAGGGCTGGGCCGCGACCAACCGAGTTGAGAGCACCTCTCCTATGCCGGATACCGCGTCGTACTGCGCCGCGGTCTTGCCCGCGATCACACACTCGTCAGGTGGAGCAACGGTGGTCGTCGGCGGAACGGTCGTCGTCGGCGAGGAGGTCGTCGTCGTTGCCGGCCGTTCGGTCAAGAACTCAGGCGCCTCATCGCCGCATCCGGCCAGGGTTGCGGCCAGTGCGTCCGCTTCGGCCTGGTCCACGGTGAGGCCCCACTCCGACTTGACCGCCACCGTGGTCACCGCCAGGAAGCAGCGTCCCGCAGCCGTGACCGTGTACCCGCCGCCACATGCCGAGGACGAGGCGATGTCGGCGTCGGACCACTCGGAGATGTCGTCGGCGCCCTTCGACTGGTTCACGCAAGCCCGCGACGCCACATGGTTGGCAGGGTCCTGGCTGAACTGCCGCTTTGTGCTTGCGAGCCAGTCCCAGCCGCCCGACTCGTGGGCCTCGTGCAGGGCCACTACATGGTCGACGTTGCAAGTGTCGATGGGAGTGCCGGTGTAGGGATCCGGCGAGCCGACCGCCTCGCGGCAGATACCACTGTTGTGTGGCCCCCAGTCGTCTCGGTCGTAGCCCGACCCGTATTCAACCACCACCGGCAGCACAACTTCAGGAACCGATTCCTCAGGCACGGACACCGTTGGAACCGTCACCTCGGGCGCAGACGTCGTTGGAACCGACACCTCAGGCACAGACGTCGCCGGGGCAGACGCGGCGGGTGCCGGGGCAGCGTCCTCGACCTGGGCGACGGTTGCTGATGTTGACGGCGCGGGAGTCGCGGCCGGTTCACCTATGTCGGGCGACCCGCAGGCCGCTGCCCCGGCCAGCACGAGTGCAACGACAACTGGAGTGAACCAACCGAGCCGGGATGGGTACCGGCCCTCACTGTTCATCGCTCGGCCTTGACCTTCGCGGCTACGGAGCGGGCTGGACCGTCTCCACTGGTTCGCCCTTGAGGGCGGCGAGGACTTTGGCGACCACCTGGACTGAGACGTCGCGCTGGGCTGCGCCGGTGCTGGCGCCGAGATGGGGGGTGTGGACGACCCTGGGGTGGCCGATCAGAGGGTGATCGGGCGGTGGGGGCTCGGTGTCGTACACGTCGAGGCCCAGGCCGGCGAGACGGCCGTCGTCGAGGGCGGACCGGGCCGCCGCAGGGTCGATCAGGCTGCCGCGGGCCGCGTTGACCACGATGGCGCCCGGCTTGATTATCGCGAAGGCGGCCTCGTCCAGAAGAGCGGAGCCGTCCTCCTGGGCCACCGCATGGAGGCTCACGAAGTCAGACGCGGCCAGCAGTTCGGGCAGCTCCACCATCCTGGCCCCGTGCTCGGTGGCCACCTCGGCCGGGATGTACGGATCGGTGGTCAGAACGGCCATCTCGAAGGCCAGCGCCCGGTGGCCCACAGCCCGCCCGATGCGGCCGAAGCCGACCAGGCCGAGCGTGGCGCCGGCCAGTTGCACGCCAACGTACTGCTTGCGGTCCCAGTTGCCGTCCGCCAGCGACTTGTGGGCGTCGGCGATGCGCCGGGCCGTGGCCAGCATTAGCGCGAAGGCGTGCTCGGCCGCAGCCAGGGTGTTGGCCTCCGGGGTGTTGACCACTGCGATGCCCTGCTCGGCCGCGGCGGCCAGGTCGATGTTGTCGACGCCCACCCCGGCTCGGCCGATGACCCGCAGGCTCGTCCCCGCCGCGATCAGCTCGGCGTCGGCCTGGGTGCCGCTGCGAACGATCAGGGCGTCGGCGCCGCGCACCGACTCCAGCAGCTCGACCCGGCTCTGGGTGTCCGCGAAGACAGCCTCGACGCCCGGAGCGGCCCGCAGGCGGTCCGCGCCGGCTGCCCCCAGCGGATCGGCCACCAGCACCTTGTGTCGCTCAGGCATCGGTCATCCCCTCAGTCGTTCCGGCGTGCCGCGCCTCGCCCGCCTCTCGTTCGAGCGCGGCACTCCCTCGCAGTCTCGCGGCGGCGAGTCCGCTACTCGTGGATACCGAAACGGTGCAGCCCGTAGGCGTTGATGGCGTTGCCCCGGAGCACCTTGTAGCACTCACCGGCATCCATGCCGACCGCAGCGAACATCGAGTGGGCCACCTTGCGGGAGTGCGGGAAGGTGCCGTCGGAATGGGGATAGTCGGTCTCGAACAGGATCTGGTCGATGCCCACGTCGGCGCGCTGCTTGAGCCCAACGAGGTCGTCGAAGATGCAGCCGAACACCCGGCCCTGCACGATCTCGCTGGGAAGCGGACCGTCGCCCCCCACACCGCCCCGCCCCTCCTTGAACACCGAGTCCATCCGCTCCACCTGGAACGGCATCCAGCCCACCTGGCTCTCCGCGTACGTGATCTTGATGTCGGAGAACCGCTGCAGCGTGCCCGAGAACACCCAGTCGACCATCGACCCCTCGGCGTTCTGGGCGTACAGCGACATGGAGGTGGCCAGCGGTGCGTCGGCGGACGTGGACGGCATCGACGACGACGAGCCGATGTGCATCGACACCGTGGTGTCGGACTCCTCGCAGGCCTGCCACACCGGATCCCATTCGCCGGTGTACATCGACGGCAGGCCCAGCTTGGACGGGTTCTCGGAGAAGGCCACCGCGAAGCAGCCCTTGGCCGCGCAGCGCCGCACCTCGGCCGCAGCCATCTCGGTGTCCCACAGCGGCAGCAGGGCCAGCGGAATCAGCCGGCCCCGCCCCCCGCCCCCCCCCCCAACGGGGGTAATCCAGGCGGTGTTGATGCGCAGACCCACGGGCCCGCGCTCCGTTTGGGGGCGCGCGACGAAGCCCTGGCCGCAGAACCGGGGGAAGATGTTGGGGAAGTTGATGGCCGCCTCAACGTGGTTGAGGTCCATGTCGGCGAGCCGGGCGGTCTGCTCGTAGGTGCCGGGACGCAGGTCCTCGTAGCGGGCGGCCACGTTGCGCTGTTCCTCCCGGGGCATGCCCGCGGGACCGTGCAGCAGGCCGGTGGGGGTGACGCTGTCCTCGAACAGCCACACATCGCACCACTGGCCGTCGGGGTCGTTGCGCTCGAAGCCGTAATGGCCGCCGGTGAAGTGCAGCCTCACCTTCTCCTGCACCACCCTCGGCCCGCGGGCTCGCATCGACGGCGGCAACTGCTGCTGCCACAAGTCCTTCGGCTCCATCACGTGGTCGTCGACGGAGATGATGAGCGGCAGTTCGGTGATGGCGGGAGTGGGCGTCACGGCCTGGGCCTCCGGCTCGGCGACCTACCCGCGCACGTTCTCAGGCGTCGACCCTGCGGGCGCATGACCTGAAGATATCTTCCGCGATGTCGTCCCACAGATCCTCGGTCTCACCGTCCAGGTCGCTCGGGTTGGGGGTGGAGCGCAGAGCCTTGTCGAGGGAACGGAACTCCTCCAGCGTCAGGCTCTGTCGCAGCCCGTCGAACGAGCAGCCGCACAGCACTCTGGCCTCGGCTTCGGTGAGGTTCTCGGTGTTGGCCTCCATGCACGAGGCCAGGAAGTTGTGCTCCACGGCGGACTCGGCCCGGAACTCCTCGTCTTCGAAGCGCTCGTCCTGCTCGGCCTCGGCCCAGGTCTCCGGGTCGGCGCTGTTGCCGCATCCTGCCACCACCAGCACGACGGCCGCGGCAAGAACCCAGACAGGACGGAGGCGTGCGCGCATAGCGGGTCCGAGGCTACCGGGTGAGGTCAGCGGGCAAGCGCCGCCCGCTCGGCCTCAGGCACTCAGTTCCCGCGCCCTGGTGAACACGGCGTCGAGCATGGGCTCGGTGAGGCGTCCGGTGAAGGTGTTCTGCTGGCTGGGGTGGTAGCTGCACAACAGGGTGCGGCCGTCGGGCAGCGGCGCCTCGGCGCCATGGCCGAAGCGAGGCCGCGGACCCGATCCGACTTCGCGCCACACCACCTGCTGGGCGAAGCCGCCCAGCACGACCACCACCTTCAGCGAGGCGAACGCGGCCAGTTCGCGCCTCATGAACGGCATACAGGCGTCGCGTTCGGCGGGGGTGGGCTTGTTGTCGGGCGGCGCGCACTTCACCGGCGCAGTGATCCATGCTCCGGTGAGGGCCAGACCGTCGTCGAGATGGGTCGACTGGGGCTGGTTGGCGTAGCCGGCGCGGTGCAGGGCCCGGTACAGCCAGTCCCCGGAGCGGTCGCCGGTGAACATCCGGCCGGTGCGGTTGGCCCCGTGGGCCGCGGGCGCCAGTCCGACCACCAGCAGGCGGGCGTCGGGGTCGCCGAACCCGGGCACGCCGCGGGCCCAGTACTCGTCGTCGCGGTAGGCGGCCCGCTTGGTGCGCCCGACCCGCTCGCGCCACTCCACCAGCCGGGGGCACACCCGGCATGCGGTCACCTCCGAGGCCACCTCGGCAAGGACACGGCGCGAGCCGGGGGACTCCACGGACGATCAGGCTACGTTGACACCCGTCATGGCCACGAGTTCTGCCCGCGCTTCGGCCAAGCCCGCTTCCAAGGCCGGTACTGAAGCCGCGGCCGTCGTGCTGTTCGTGCGCCACGGGCAGACGCCCACGACTGGATCGGTGCTGCCGGGCCGGGCGCCGGGTCTCCATCTGTCGTCCGAGGGTGTGGACCAGGCTCAGCGGGTGGCCGAGCGGCTGGCCGGGCTGGGCCGGATCAAGGCGGTCTACGCCTCGCCCATGGAGCGCACCGTCGAGACGGCCGGACCCATCGCCCGGGCCTGCA
>VYCM01000106.1 GCA_009843915.1 Acidimicrobiaceae bacterium
AGACCGAGGACATGCTCGACGGCAGCGACGCCATCGCCGACTGGCCCCTGCTCAACGCCCTGGTCAACACATCTTCGGGAGCGTCGTGGGTGAGCATCCACCACGGCGGCGGGGTAGGCATCGGCCGGTCGATCCACGCCGGTCAGGTGAGCGTGGCCGACGGCACCGACCTGGCCGCGCGGAAGCTGGAGCGGGTGCTGTCCAACGACCCGGCCACCGGCGTGATGCGCCACGCCGACGCCGGCTACGACCGGGCCTGGGAGGTGGCCGCCGACCGCGGCGTGCACATACCGGCCGATCCGGCGAATCCGGGTGGATGAGCGATGACGGTGCGGGACATCCTCTCGATCGGCCACCCGATCCTGCGAACCCCGGCTGCAGCGGTGCCGGCGGCCGAGATCGCCGGTGAGCGGGTGCAGGGCATCGTCGACGACCTCATCGACACGATGCACCACGCCAACGGCGCCGGGCTGGCCGCCAACCAGATCGGCGAGACGGACCGGATCGTCGTCCTCGAAGTGAACGGCAACCCCCGCTATCCCTACAAGCCGCCCATCCCTCTGACGGTGGCCATCAACCCTGAACTGGAGGTACTCGACGACGAGACCGTGGTCATCAACGAGGGCTGCCTGTCGGTGCCGCTGCGCGGCGACGTCGTCCGCTCGGTCAACCTCCGGGTCCGCTACCTCGACCGTCACGGCATCGAGCACCGCGTCGAGGCCCGGGGCCTGACCGCGGGCACCTGGCAGCACGAGTGCGACCACCTCGACGGGATCCTCATCACCGACCGGGCCGACCCGGCCACCCTGAGCACCTGGGACGAGTTCGAGCGGCACCACCGCGACGCGTTCATCGAACGCATCTCGAAGTTCGTGGAGTTCGTCGGATCATGACAGTGCAGTGTTGGGTGGCGGAGCCGCGAGCATGACGGCCCGGTACTGGTGCGAGCGGGCGTGGCTCGGAGGACCCCGAGCCGACACCGGGGTGGTGATCGAGGTTGAGGGCGACCGCATCGGCTCGGTGGCTGCCGGCGTTCGCACCCGGCCCGAGGACGCCGTGCCCCTGGCCGGCATCACCCTGCCGGCGCTGGCCAACGCTCACAGCCACGCCTTCCACCGTGCCCTGCGGGGCCGGACCCACTGCGGGCGGGGAACCTTCTGGACTTGGCGCGACCTGATGTACCGGGTGGCGGCCCGCCTCGACCCCGACAACTACTACCGGCTGGCCCGGGCGGTGTTCGCAGAGATGGCCCTGGCCGGCATCGGCACCGTCGGCGAGTTCCACTACGTCCACCACCGGCCGGACGGCAGTGTCTACGACGATCCCAACGCGATGGGTCTGGCGCTGGTAGCCGCGGCCCGCGACGCGGGCCTCCGACTGACTCTGCTCGACACCCTTTACCTGCACGGCGGCCTGGACCCCGACCCATCCCACGGCCACCGCCCGCCGGACCCCGACCCATCCCACGGCCATCGCCCGCTACGGCCCGAGCAGGCCCGATTCGGCGACGGCAGCGCCGAACGCTGGGCCGAGCGGGCCGACGACCTAGCCGCAGTCGTCTCCGATCCGGCAGTGAAGGTCGGCGCGGCGGTGCACTCGGTGCGAGCCGTCGATCCGGCCTCCATCAAGGTGGCCGTCGACTGGACCCGCGATCGGGACGCGCCCCTGCATTTCCACGCCTCGGAGCAGCCGGCCGAGAACGAGCAGTGCCTCGCCGTGCACGGCCGGACCCCGGTCGAGGTGATAGCGCAGGCCGGAGGGCTGGGTCCCGGCACGACCCTGGTCCACGCCACCCACGTCACCGAGCACGACCTCGTCCTCATCGGCGAGGCGGGAGCCCACAGCTGCTTCTGCCCGACTACCGAGCACGATCTCGCCGACGGGGTGGGGCCGGCCGAGGCGCTGGCCCGGACCGGCGCCCGGCTGTGCGTCGGCTCGGACTCGCACGCCGTGGTCGACCTGTTCGAGGAGGTCAGAGCGGTCGAGCTCGACCAGCGGGCCGCCTCCGGTGACCGGGGCGTGTTCGAGGTGGAGGAGCTGGCCGCCATGGCCACCGCCGCCGGCTACCGGTCCCTGGGCTGGCCCGACGGCGGCACCCTGGAGGCGGGCGCGCTGGCCGACTTCGCCACCGTTGGCCTCGACTCGGTCCGCCTGGCCGGCATCGACGACGACAGCGCGCTGGCCGCGGTGATCTTCGCGGCTACCGCCGCCGACGTCCGCCACCTGGTGGTGGGCGGGAGGGCCATCGTCCGCGGCGGGGCCCACACGTCCATCAACGCAGCCTCGGAGCTGCGAGCCGCGATTCATGAGGTCGTGTCGTGACGACGCTGGTGATCGACAACATCGGCGAGTTGGTCACCAACGACCCCTCGCTGGGGGACGGCCCGCTCGGGGTGGTCGCCGGCGCGTCCGTCGTCGTCGACGGCGACACCGTGGTGGCGGTGGGTCCGGCCGGAGCCGCCGCCGATGAGCGCCTCGACGCGGGCGGCCGCTGCATGCTGCCCGGGTTCGTGGACTCCCACACCCACCTGGTCTTCGCGGGCGACCGGGCCGAGGAGTTCAGCCGGCGAATGGCCGGGGAGCCCTACGACGGGGGCGGCATCCGGGTCACAACCGACGCCACCCGGACAGCCGGACGGGCCGGACTCAAGTCCGCTCTCGACGGTCGACTGGCCGAAGTGCACCGGGCCGGCAGCACCACCGTGGAGATCAAGACCGGCTACGGGCTGTCGGTGGACTCCGAGGCCGAGCTGGCCTCGC
>VYCM01000063.1 GCA_009843915.1 Acidimicrobiaceae bacterium
AGCGCGCCGATGTCGGGCTCGAGCATGTAGTTCATGAACACATGCGCGGTGTAGGGATCCGGTGCGTCGGCTGGCACGACCATCCCGTCCTGCCAGATGATGCCGCCCTCGTCGGGAATGATGTAGCGGATGTTGGGATTGTCCAGGTAGGCGATCCCGGCCGCGAACCCCCACGACATCGCGGCGAGGACTTCGCCGCTGGCCAGGTTGCCGATGTAGTTGGCCGAGTCGAAGCCCGACACACAGTCGCGTGCCGCCAGGATCAGGTCCAGGGCCTGTTCGTGGGCGGCCGGATCGGTCTCGTTCCAGTCGTAGCCCAGGTACACGAGGGCTGAGCCGATCACCTCGCGCTGATCTTCCAGCAGTGACGACTGTCCGCACAGCGGGTTCTGGTCATAGATGACGCTCCAACTGGTGGGCGGCGTGTCGAAAGCGGTGGCGTCGTAGGCGAAGCCGGTCGTCGAGTACTGGTAGGGCAGCGAGTAGACGTTGCCCGGGTCGTAGTAGGCGTCCATCTGGTTCGGGTCGAGGTTGGCGGCGTTGGGGACCAGGCTCAGGTCCAGTTCGGCCAGCAGCCCCTGGTCGGCCATGATGCCGATGGCGTAGTCGGTGGCTATCACCAGGCTGTAGCCGGAGTTGCCGGCGTCGACTTTGGCGATGGCCTCCTCGTTGGCGACGTGGGTGTCGAGGGTGACGGTCACACCGCACTCGGCCTCGAACATCTCGAGGATGGCCTCGTCGATGTAGTCGGCCCAGTTCAGGAAGTTGATCGAGTCGCCGAGCCGTGCCGGGTCACCGCACCGTCCGGTGACGGGTGCTTCCGGCTCGGGGGTCGGCTCCGGTTCGGCGGGTTCGGGTTCGGGCTCGGGCTCGGCAGGCGCGGCGGTGACTTCGGGAGCGGCCGTGGTTGCCGGCGCGGCCTCCTCGTCATCGTCCCCGCATCCGGCCGCGAGCAGCGCTCCCACGGCCACCACGGCCAGTAGTCGCAGCCACGCGGAGCGCTTGGTGAACAGTTTCATGTTTCCTCCCAGGTGTGTTGTGGACTGTGTTGAGGATCAGGAAGGGGCGCTTCGGGGCTGGGTGAGCTGCCCTGGCGGAATTGGCGCAGCCGCCTCTTGGAGGCACCCGCCTGGATCGCGAGCGCGCCGACCAGAAGCAGCGTCGAAGCCGCGAAGATCAGCGTTGAGATCGCATTGACCTCAGGGCTGATCGTCCGCCGCAGTTGGCCGAACACCTCGATCGGCAAAGTGGTAGCGCCGGGGCCGGCAACGAAGAAGGTGATCACGAAGTTGTCCAGCGACAGGGTGAACGACAACAGCGCGCCGCCGAGAACCCCCGGAGCGATCGACGGCAGCGTGACCCGCCAGAACGTGGTCCACGGGTTGGCTCCGAGATCCTGGGCGGCCTCCTCGACGGCCGGGTCGAGGTTCCGCAGGCTGGAGCGGACCACCAGAGCCACAAAGGCGGTGCAGAACGCGACGTGGGCGATGACGACCGTGGGCCGTCCGAGCCGGAGAGCGTCCGCCGCGCTGCGGCCGAGCAGGTCGTTGAGCCGACCGAGTACGAGCGAGAAGAAGGCCAGCAGGGCTACTCCGGTGACGATCTCCGGTGCGATCACCGGCAGGTACACCGCCTGCTCGGCGGCCCGGCGTCCCCGGAAGACGTGGCGGTCAAGCGCCAGCGACAGCATCGTGCCGAGGACCACCGCGATGGCGGTGGCGGTGACCGCGATCAGGATCGAGTTCAGGGTGGCCGACTTGATCTGGTCGTTCTCGGCGAGCCTGGCGTACCACTCGGTGGTGAAACCGGTCCAGCGTCCACCGGTGCGGGCCTCGTTGAAGGAGAACAGCACCAGCACGAAGACCGGCAGGTAGAAGAACAGGTACACCAATCCGGCGGTGGTGCCGATGGCGGCGGCGGGGCCTCGCCTGGTGGTGCTCATAGCAGGTCGGCTCCGTCGCGGCGCCCGACCACGAAGTAGAGGCTCATGATGGTGATGAGGCTGAACAGGGTGGCTACGGCTGCGCCGAGCGGCCAGTTGAAGGCCTCCCCGAACTGCAGGTCGAGCAGGTTGGCGATCATGTTGGTCTTTCCGCCGCCCAGCAGCGTCGGCACGAGGTACTGCGAGACCGACAGCACGAAGACCATGACCGAACCCACTGTCAGTCCGGGCCGGATCAGCGGAACGAACACGTCCAGGAAGACCTGAGGCGGCTTGGCGCCGAGGTCTCTGGCCGCTTCCATCTGGGCCCGGTCGGAGCGTTCGATGGCCGCGTACAGCGGCAGGACCATGAACGGCAGCGCCGTGTAGACCAGCCCCAGCAGCACGGCGAACCGGGTGTTCAGGAAGACCTGACGGTCGAGCCCAATGCTCTCGATGCCGATGTTCAGCGGACCGGTGTTGGACAGCACGAAGCGGATCGCGAAGGTCCGCACCAGCATCGAGGTCCAGAACGGGATCATTACCGCCACCAGCAGTGCGTTCTTGGCGATCCGGCTGCGGCGGGAGCTGATGAACACTGCCAGCGGCAGCGCCAGCCCCATGCACAGGGCCGTGGCCCACACCGACCAGACCACCGACCGGGCGAACACCGCGGTGTAGTTGTTGTAGGAGCTGGCGAGGTGGTTGACACCCGCGAGCACTCCCAGGACAGCCGCCACGACGAGCGCGCCGCGGGCACTCCGTCGCAGGTATCGGGCGCATGCCACCAGCGGCAGGGTTGCGATCGCCGCGGCCGCCAATGCCC
>VYCM01000037.1 GCA_009843915.1 Acidimicrobiaceae bacterium
GGCCGTGTAGGAATCGGCCAGCCAGTAGCCGCAGTACTCGCTGAAGCTGCGGGTCAACCCAGAGGTGCGGGGATGGAACCCCGTCTCCTTGGTCAGCTGTGCCTCGGAGTCTGCGGTCATGCGGATCGCCGTCGCTTTCTTGAACCGGTTGGCAGAGGGATAGACCCGCACCGCGATGTCGGTGGGGTTCCAGGCGTTGGCCGCGTCGATGTCGTCGGGGCATGAGGTGGACACGCACACCAGGTCCTCCAGAGCCCGCAGCAGGACGTAGTCGCCCGGCCGGGACCACGGCTCGTCGAGGTGGATCTGGTTGTGGTCGTCGAGGTTGGTGTTGTAGAAGAAGTTGATGGCCTCCCAGCCCCGGCGGCGGGCCACTCCGTAGGGGCCGAGTTCGTTGTTGATGTTCTCGGTGCAGTTGACGTGGCCGGGGTAGCCCATCTCCTCGTAGTAGCGGGCGTTGCAGGCCGTGTTGAACGTGTCGTGGCGACCGACGGTGTCCTGGACCACCTCGACCAGGGGCTGCATCCTGGCGTTGAAGAACTTGGAGTAGAGGCCGGGCGCAGGACAGCTCGCGCCCATGAGGGTGCGGGTGATGGTGGCGTCCAGGCAGAGATCGGCGCCCGCTTCGAGGTCGGCGACCGCGAAGCACTGGAAGTCCGAGCACTGCCGGCCCTCCACGTCGACGACCTGGAACCAGTCGCCCTTGGCGACCTCGTAGGCCCTCGCCGTGCTGTTCCTGATGATGAAGTCCTGGCTGGGATCGGCCAGCGGCGCGGGCAGCAGCGGCTCGGTGGAGGAGCGGGTCACGTCGCGGCGGTGCACGTAGGCGATCAGGTCGGTGGCGGGAGCACCGCCGTGGGCCGACATCGGCTCGCCCGGTGCGACGATCACGCAGGCGACGTCGTCATGGGCCACCACCCTGGTCCGGGCGCCGGGCGCGGTGTCGTCGCCCAGGACCCTCAACGGAGTCGCGGCCCGCAGCGCGGCCAGGTCCACGCCGGCGCGTTCCAGCCCGACCCGCACCCGGCGGGCGTCCTGAAGCTCGGCGGAGAGAATGCCTACTGCGGCCGGTTCCTCGGTAGAGCGGGCCCGGCTGCCGTTGCCGCTACCGGGGGCATCGGCGGAGCCGAGCAGGTTGGGATCGGATCGACCGTTGGCGTCGAATGCCACCAGCTCGCAAGGCTGGCGACCCTCGGGATCGACGATCTCCAGCTCGTCACCAGCGTCGAGGGCCAGGACGGTGGCGCCGCCGCCGGTCACCCGGTAGCGCTCGACTCCCGGTCCGAGCATCAACAGCCCCGGCACCAGGACCCTGGGCTGGTCCGGTGCGGTCGTGGTCATGATCGCCTCCCTCGAGGTGATGATCTTCGTGGCCAGTCTCGCGGTGCGCGCCTGAGCACGCAACCGGCATTAGCGCCTCCGCCTGCCCAATGGCCCAGACAGTCCGTGCCCCGGTGGCTTGTCGTCGGTGCCGGATGCGGAGACACCAGCGAACATCTCCCAGATCAGTAGGACGGCGGCCACGACACAGACCGCGGCCGCTATCCAGAGCCCCACGGCGGGGTCGGTCCCGCCGTCAAGAATCCTTCGGATCGCGATAGCACCGGCGAAGCCGGCGCCGATCCAAGCCGGTCGCCAGCCCACCTGGACGAGCCCGGCGGTGACCAGGCTCACGACCAGGACCAGTTGGCCGTCATTGACGGCGACCCCCTGCACCGACTCCGTGCCGTTCGCTGATGCAGTCGTGTGCCACGGCAAGAACATCGCCGCGGCGGCTACGACCGCGCAAGCCTGCGCGATCCGCTTACGAGGGATCCTCACGGCGTCAGGCTAGGGGCCAGATGCAGGGGCTGGCGCCGCACCGCTCAGTGCGGCACGGCGCCAGCCTCCTTGAATGGGGTGAGTCAGGTGTCAGAAAGCCTGGATGGCGATAATCGTGAAGACGATGCAGGCGATCGTGAAGACGATGAACGCCATCTCGATGCCCTTGTCGTGGCCCTGCTTTCCCTGGAACTCGATTTGCTTACGACGTGCCATGTCAGTCCTCCGAGCCGTACTTGTCGGCGAGCCGGTCGGCCGCGTGGTTCAGTAGCTTGTCCTCGCGGGTCGTCACCAGTATCGCGGAGATCACGGAGACCGCGATCCCGATAATGGCGAGGACGACCGAGGGGCCGGCGCCGAAGACGGGGCCTTCAGCCCACGTGAAATACGGGCCGGCCAGCTCTACGCCTTGTTCCCAACTGTCGAAGGGGAAGCTGTTCATTCAGTCCTCCTTAGTTCTGAACGTTGTTAGTTGTCGTGTCGATGACCGTGCGCCTCCAGCTGCGCTCGCCTGCGCTTGCCCCAGTACCCGGCGGCTGCGACCACCAAGTACATGACGGCAAGTGCTCCGACGAGCTGCAGCCATGAGGCGGACACCGGCTAGCGGTTGGCGGCGAGATCCGCCCGCAGCGTGGCTGCGGCCGACTCCCGTGAGCCGTCGGCGTGGGTGATGGGCTCGTCGGCCCGGCCGAACTCCGGATAGAAGTCCGTCTCGAACTCGGCCATGTCGAGGCCCTCGACCTCCACCTCGGGCGGAACCCTCAGCAGGTTCAGCTTCTTGAGGATCCACGATGCGACGTAGCCGGTCACGAAGGACAGCGCGAAGATCGCGGTCACGCCCACGAGCTGGCCCAGGAAGCTGGTCTCCACACCGGCGGGGCCCGTCGGGTACCCGGCGGCGAAGATGCCAACGGCCAGCGCGCCCCACATTCCCATGAAGCCGTGGACTGACACTGCGCCGACGGCGTCGTCGACGCGGGCCTTGCTCTCCAGCCAGCCGCCGATGTAGTAGCAGGCTCCGGCCGAGAAGAAGGCCAGAATCAGCACCAGGTTGGGGCTGTAGATGTCGGCGCCCGCCGATACCGCCACCACGCCGGCCAGGCCTCCGGAGATGGTCCAGAACGGATCACCCTTGGAGAAGATGTAGCCGCCGGCGAAACCGCCCGCGAAGCCCATCGTGATGGTGTAGGTGATGGCCGACAGCGTGGCCGGGTTGAAGTAGATGTTGGCCCAACCCGGAGTGGTGTCGGCTGTGATGGCAAGGCACGCCGCGTAGAAGGCGTAGAAGGCCGTGAAGATGATCATCAACCCCATCAGCGTGAGGTGCAGGTTGTGGGGCTGGAAGGCTCTCGTGCCGCCGTTGCTGTCGTACCTCCCGATCCTCGGACCGAGGTTGTACAGCACGCCCAGGGCGAAGATGCCGGCCACACCGTGGACCACCATCGAAGCCGCGAAGTCGTGGTAGCCGAAGTGCACGCCCAGCCAGCCTCCGTAGCTCCATCCCCAAGCCGCAGCGACGACCCAGACCAAGCCGCCCATCAGGGCGGTCAGCCACAGGTAGGCCGAGATGCGGATGCGCTCGATCACCGCGCCGGACATGATCGATCCCGTCGTCCAGGAGAACAGCACGAAGGCCGCCCAGAAGACGCCCGTGATGTTGTCGCCGAGGTGTGGTCCCGCGGAGCCGTCCCACGCGAGGCCGTAGCCGTCGCCGCAGAAGTAAAGCCCCGTCAGACCTGCGGGGCTTGCTCCATCGGCTGAAACTGTGAACTTCAAACCTTCCTGCATGCAGAAGTACACGTACCAGCCGAGGTAGTAGAACGTCGGCGTCACCACGGCAATCGTCATGATGTTCTTCATCGCCGTCGACATGATGTTCTTGCGGCGGCTGACGCCGGCCTCGTAGGTCATGAACCCCACGTGCAGCAGCCACATGATTGCGACGGTGAAGAAGTAGTAAGCCTCGGTGAACACTATGGCAGTGCTCATTGACTCACCCCCAATTCTTCTTGTCCGCTCCGACCGTTCGGCCGGACCTGCCGACAATAGCACAGACCGCGCCGCCGTTCCCATCGGACGTTTTCCCAGGGGTCGCGAACCTTTCCCAGGGTTCGCGAATCTTTCCCAGGGTTCGCGCCTCGGCCTCTACTCCTCGTCCGGCTTGTGGACTATGACTTGCTCGAGGTCCCCGGTGTTGGCGTTGACCCAGATGTCGGCCTTGCGAAGGAAATCCTCGGGGCCGCCCTCGGGGTCGTCCACGGTGAAGACCACCACCCACATCAACTTGGCCGGGAAGCCCTGGCGCAGCAGCTTGGCCTCTGTCTTGTCGGGTGCGAAGGCGCCGGGCTCGGCTGCCAGCGCAGCGCTGGCAGTGGCGACGGCCTGCTCCTCCTCCACGTTCCTGCCCCCGCAGCTCTGCGGGGCGAACACGGAGACGAGCACCAGCGCCAGTCCGACCACGATCAGCAGCTTGGTGCGTCCCTGAATAGCCGTGATGCGGCCCAGCAGACCGGCGGGCTTCTCCTCGGGTGTCGGGTCGGTCATCCTCGCGGTCCTGGCGTCGGTGAGGCTGGGTCAGGCCTTGTCGGGCGATCGCACGAAGAAGCGCAGAACTATGTACCCCAGCACGTGCGTGAGGGCCACGACGCTAACCCACCAGAGCAGAATGTGGACCCGGTAGCCGCGTTCGCGGCACTCCCAGACTGTGAGCCCGATCGCGGCGACCAGCAGGATCCAGAGCACGAGGCTCTGGCGGATGGCGTTGCCCTCGCTGAACCAGTCGAGAATGATCAGCAGGCCCACGGGACGGTCCTGGCCTTCTTGAAGGCGGTCAGCAGGCTCACAGACTCATCCTCCCGCGCCGGTCCCCGGTTCGCTGGCCGGGTACACCTTGATGGAGATGAAACGTATCGGCAACTTGACGAGCTCGACCGGGCCGTGGGCCACCTCGCCGTGGATCTGCATGGTGTCGCCCGCATCGAGGCGGTAGGCCTTCCCGCCGTAGCCGTAGTCGATCGACCCCTCCAGCACATGGATGAACTCCACCCCGGGATGCTGGTAGAGGGGGAACACGCCGCCCGGCTCGGTGATGGTGGTGATCATCGGCTCGATCACGCGGTTGGGGCCGCGCAGGGTGCCTAGATCCTGGTAGAGGCGCCCCGGCCCACCTCCCTGGTGGTGGATCTCGTGACCCTCGCCCGCCTTGACGATCACCAGGTCGTGCTCCTCGTCCAGGCCTCGGAACAGGGCGGTGACCGGGACGCGGGCGGTGGCCGCCAGCCGCACGAGGGTCGACAGGCTCGGTGCGCTCTGGCCGTGCTCGATCTTGGAGAGCATTCCCAGGGAGATCTCGGCGCCGGCCGCGAACTCCGACATCGTCATGTTCAGCGACCGGCGGAACTCCCGGACCCGGCTCCCCACCACGCGACACAACTCCTCGGTGGAGACCGAGGGGCCAAGCGCCTCGGTGAGTTCCGGATCGACGCGGTCGCCGCCGGAGCCGGATTGAGAGGCATCCGCAAGTGCCATACCCGAGATGATGCCAGACATAGGCGGGTTCGGAGGGTACTGGGGCCGGCCGACCTGGTGAACGTACCGCTACTAGCATTGTGCCGTGGGGGCGCTCAGCATCAGTCCCGCCGCATCCACCATCGGCGCCGAGGTATCGGGCGTGGACCTGTCGGAGGACATCGGCGACGGACTGGCCGCCGAGATCAGGACAGCGCTGGACGAGCGCGGGGTGCTTGTGTTCGTGGGCCAGGACGCCGTCGACGACGAGTCCCAGAAGCGGATCGCCTCCATCTGGGCCGCTCCGCAGCCACATCCGATAGTGGAGTTCCTCGGCAGCGACGAGGTGATCGGCGTGGTCTACAACGACGCCGATCACCCTCCGGCCGCGGGCGGTGACAGCTCGTTCCACACCGATTACTCGTTCAATCCCGAGATCCCTGATGTGGCCGTGCTGCGGCCGTTGGTGATACCTCCCGTGGGCGGGGCAACGCTGTGGTCGGACGCGCGTGCCGCTCTGGAACGCCTCGACGGTGACCTGGTGGACGGGTTGCGGGGCCGGGTCGCCCATCACGACATGGGACCGGGCTTCCGGCGTGAGATGGAGGCCCGGTTCGGTACCGAGGTGGCCGACAAGCTCGATGCACGTTTCGGAGCCGGCTACCGCCATCCCATTGTCGCTGTGCATCCACGCACCGGTGATGAGCTGCTGTTCGTGAATGCGGGCTTCACCCGTCATGTGATCGGGCTGCCCACAGGCCGCAGCGACGCCCTGCTCTCCCGATTGTTCGAGACCTTCACTGATCCGTCCATCACCTTCAGTCGCAGCTGGAGGCCGGGCGATGTCGCCGTGTGGGACGAGCACCGCACCGTCCACCGCGGCCCCAACGACTTCGCTCCTCACGAACGCCGGTTGCACCGTTGCACGGCAGGCAGCCGCCGCCCCATCGCGTCCGAGGCCAAGCCAGGTCGACGGGGCGGGCCAGCCGGTGGTCGGTCTACCATCGGCGCATCCTGATCCTCCTGCGGCACGGCCGCACTCCCAACAACGCCCAGGCCCGGCTTCAGGGCCAGATCGACTCGCCTCTCGACGAGGTCGGCTTCGAGCAGTCCGCAGTGGTCGGCAAGGCTCTTCGAGACCGCTGGCCCGTGGATCGCGTGGTGACGTCATCGCGCCGCCGCACCCGGCAGACGTCCAGGGCCGCTGGCCTCGGTGATGTCCCAACCATGATCGACGACCGGTGGATGGAGATCGACTTCGGTGCCTATGACGACCGCCGCATCTCCGACGTCATGGCCGAACTCGGCGCGGCCTGGGCCTCAGACATCTCCTACGTGCCACCCGGAGGCGAGTCGATGGCCTGCCTGCATGAGCGGGTGGGCGAGGCGGTCGCCGAGATCGTGGAGGAGGCCGCGACCAGCAACATCGTGGTGGTGACCCATGCCACCCCCATCAAGTCGGCGGTGGCATGGTTGCTGGATGGCACCGCCGAGATGATCATGCGCCTACGGGTGAGCCTGGCATCCGTCACCGCCTTCGGTCCGGTGGGGCACGGGATGGTCCTTACCGAGTTCAATTGGCGACCGGCGCGCCACATTGGCTAACGGCTGCAGTCCGGACCTATCGTCGAAGCGATGATCTCGGGAATGAACCACGCCGTCCTGTATGTCCGCGACGCCCGGCGCCACCAGAAGTTCTACGCCGATGTGCTCGGCTTCAACACCGTGATCGACGGGCCGGGCGCCTACGTGTTCATGCGGGCTCCAGAATCGGCGAATCACCACGACATCGTCTTCTTCTCGATCGGCGAGAACGCGGCCCCCTCCCAGGCCGGCCGCAGCACGGTCGGCCTGTACCACATCGCGTGGGAGGTCGGCACCCTCGATGAGCTGGCCGAGATGCGCGAGCGGCTGATCGAGGCCGGAGCCCTGGTAGGCCAGAGCGACCACGGCCCCAACAAGAGCCTGTACGCCAAGGACCCAGACGGCCTGGAATTCGAGGTGATGTGGCTGGTGCCCCCGCAGTACTGGGGCGGCGAGGAGCATGAGGCCATCATCCGCCCGCTCGACCTCGACGCAGACCGGGAGCGGTTCGCCGCCCTCGGATGACTCCTCGCCCGGGGAATCTCAAGGAGCGCCCACCATGAGCATCGCCGAGAGCCTCGGCAACCCCTACTGCTACTTCCTCGACGACGACGCCTTCGTCGAGACCGCTCGCGCCGGTTTCAGGCACCGGGTGATAACCGGTGAGCACCTGCAACTCTGCTTCTGGCGTATCGCCGGAGGGGCTCGGGGCTCCGTCCTGCACAACCACACCGAGAACGAGCAACTCGGCGTCATCATGCGGGGCAAGCTCGACTTCCGCATCGGCCCCGAAGGAGCCAACGACGAGCGCATCGTGCTCAGCGAGGGCGACTCGTACTTGGCCCCCCGCTCGGTGTGGCACGGCGACTCGGTGTTCATCGGTGATGACCTCTACGGCGAGTGCTGGATCCTCGATGTGTTCGCCCCACCCCGCTCCGACCTCGCCGACACGGGCTGATCGCGGCTCGCGCGGCCTCTGATATGGCTGATTGGCGGCTGGCCGTCGACATCGGCGGGACTTTCACCGACGTGGTGCTGCTCGACAGCCAGTCGGGCCGGGTGGTAGTGGACAAGACCCTCACCACTCCGGCCGCGCCCCTGGAGGGCGTGCGCGCCGGCGTCACCCAGCTCCTGTCGAAGGCGCAGGTCACCCCGGCGGAGATCACCGCGCCCATCGTGCATGCGACCACCCTCATCACCAACGCCTTGATCGAGGGTCGAACCGGCCGGGCCGGACTGGTGACGACGATGGGTTTCGGAGACACGCTGCTGATCCGCGACGAGCACCGCTACGACATGTACGACCTCCAGATCGAGTTCCCCGATCCCCCCATCGGTCGGGATCTCACCTTCGAGATCGATGAGCGCACGTCGGCTACCGGCGCAGTGCTGGCTGAGCCGTCGGCCGCCGACCTGGACCGGCTGGGCTCGCAGTTGGCCGACGCGGCGGTGGAGTCGGTGGCCGTGTGCCTGCTCAACTCCTACGTCAACCCGGCCAACGAGCAGGCCGTAGCCGAGTATCTCCGCAACCGACTCGGAGTGCCGGTATGTGTCTCGGCCGAGATCTCGCCCCAGATCCGCGAATACCCCCGCATGATCACTGCGGCCTGCAACGCGGCCACCATGCCGGTGATCGGCCCCTACCTCGACGAGTTGCAGAGGTGGCTCTCGGCGGAGGGTTTCGGCGGGGCCGTGCTGATGATGCTGTCCAACGGCGGTGTGGTGTCGGCGGACGACGCGGCACGGGGTCCGATCCGCCTGGTCGAGTCGGGGCCGGCGGCCGGCGCCCTGGCCGGCACGTGGTACGCGAACCGCCTCGGTTCCGAGCGGCTGCTTTGCTTCGACATGGGCGGCACCACGGCCAAGGCCTGCCTGATCGAGGACGGTGAGCCTGCGCTCACCAACACCTTCGAGGTGGCCAGGATCTACCGGTTCAAGAAGGGGTCGGGCTTCCCGGTGTCGGTGCCGTCGGTCGACCTGGTCGAGATCGGTGCGGGCGGGGGATCGCTGGCCCGCCTCGACCGCTTCGGCCTGCTCAAGGTGGGACCGGAGTCCGCCGGGGCCGATCCCGGTCCCGCCTCCTACGGCCGGGGCGGTACCGCGGCCGCGGTGACCGACGCCGACGTGGTGCTGGGACTGCTCGATCCCGATGCCTTCCTGGGCGGCGACATGCGCCTCGATGCGGCCGCGGCCTCGGCCGCCGCCGCTCGTCAGGCCGAGGGTCTGGGGCTGTCACCGGTGGACACGGCCGCGGGGATCCACGAGGTCGTCAACCAGAACATGGCGGCCGCCGCCCGCATGCACGGCGTGGAACAGGGGGTGGATCTTCGAGGGGTGACCATTCTGGCCTTCGGCGGTGCCGGACCGGTGCACGCTTGCGGTGTGGCCGATCTGTTGGAGAGCGACCGGGTGGTCTTCCCGGTCAACGCCAGCGTGCTCTCCGCGTTCGGGACGCTGGTGTCGCCGGTGCGCATCGATCTGGCCCGTTCCATGCCGCGCCTGCTCGAAAGCGTGGACATCGCCGAGCGGGACGGGCTTCTCGACGAACTGCGAGGCGAGGGTCGCAGGGTGCTCTCCGCCGCCGGGGTGCCCGCCGCTGACGTGCGCTTCCGCTACGGGCTCGATGCCCGGTACTCGGGCCAGGGCAACGAGATCACGGTCTGGGTGGGCACGGGCGAGGCCTGGCCCGCAAGCGAGGCCGACGTGCGGGCCGCCTTCGAGTCGGAATACCGGCGGATCTACGGCATGACCATTCCCGATGTGGCCGTCGAGGCAGTGACCTGGCGGCTGTCGGCCTACGCCGAGAAGGTCCAGGTGCGCCCGGACACTGGGGCCACTGGTGAGGCCGGTGCGGCTGAGCCGGTGTCGCGGCGTGCGGTGGTGTTCGCGCGGGGCACCGCCGCGGTTGATGTGCCCGTGTACCGGCGACAGGATCTTGGCGTGGGAGCGACGTTCGGGGGCCCGGCCATCGTGGAGGAGCGCGAGACCACCACCGTGATCCGGCCGGGCTGGGAGGCCGAAGTGGCGCCGGACGGCAGTTTGGTGGCCACTAGGAGCCGGCGGTGACCGCGGCTCGCGCCTTCGATCCGGTGGAGCTGGAGATCCTGTGGCAGTCGCTGATCTCCACGGTGAACGAGCAGGCCCGGGCCCTCCAGCGGGCCGCGTTCAGCCCCATCGTGCGCGAGGCCGGAGACCTGGCCAACGCGGTGTTCGACCGGCGGGGTCGCATGGTGGCCCAGGCGGTGACGGGCACACCGGGCCACATCAACAGCCTGGCCCTGGGCGCAGCCGCCATGCTGGAGGAGTACCCGGTCGAGTCGCTGGCGCCCGGCGACGTGCTCATCACCAACGATCCCTACAAGACCGCGGGCCAGCTCCTCGACGTGACCGTGCTCGTGCCGGCCTGGCGGGTGCCGGCGGGCGGGGGCGAGGCCCGGCTGATCGCCCTGTTCGGCTCCACAATCCACCACACCGACGTGGGCGGCTACGGCATCGGTGCCGGGGGCCGGGACTGTTTCGAGGAAGGGCTCTGGATCCCGATCTGCAGGCTCATGACAGGCGACGGCGCCGGAGGCTCGGAGCGCAACTCCGACGTCTGGAAGTTCATCCTGTCGAATGTCCGCCAGCCGGATCACATGGCCGGCGACCTCCATGCCCAGATGGCCTCGGGCGAGGTGGGAGCGCAGCGGCTGGCCACACTGTGCGACACCCACGGCCTCGACGACATAGAGGATCTCGCCGACGAGATCATCGAGCGCTCCGAGGCTGCGACGAGGGCCACCATCCGTGAACTGGACGCAGGCAGCCATGGCGCGTCGGCGGTGCTCGACCTGGCCGATGGAAGCCGGGTGGACATCGTGTGCACCATGCATGTCGATCCCGAGGCCGGGGAGATCACGGTGGACTACGAGGGCTCCAGCGAGGCCAGCCCCTGGGGAATCAACGTGGTCCGCAACTACACCCACGCCTACACCACCTTCACGGTCCGGTCGGTCCTCAACCCCGACATACCCAACAATCACGGCAGCCTGGCGCCCATCAAGATGAGGGCCCCGGAGGGATCGGTCGTGCACGCGGTACCGCCGCAGCCGGGCACGGCCCGTCATGTGGTCGGGATGTTCCTGCCCAATGCGCTGCTCAAAGCTCTGGCCCGGGTCAAGCCCTCCGGTGCCATGGCCGAGGGCGCCGGTGCGGTATGGACCATGCAGGTCAACGGCCACCACGAGGACGGGTCGCCGTTCATCACCGCCATGTTCACCTACGCGGGCGGCGTGGGAGCCCGGGCCACCAAGCCCGGTCTCGATGCTTGCTCGTACCCCACCGGAGTGTCGGCGGTACCCATCGAGGTGGTGGAGGCGTCGGCCCCGGTCCGGTTCCTGCGCAAGGCGCTGCGCCCGGACTCGGGCGGCGGCGGAGCCCAGCCCGGCGGGTTGGGCCAGGTAATCGAATTCGAGGTGGACACGGCCCGGCCCTGGCAGCTCAACGCGGTGACCAGCCGCCTGACCGAGCCGCCCCAGGGCATCTTCGGGGGAGAGCCGGGCGCGTCGGGGTCGTTCCAGGTGAACGGCGAGCCGGTGACCACCCAGACCCGCATAACGCTCCAGCCCGGCGACACCGTGCGCCTGGAACTGCCCGGAGGCGGCGGATACGGCGCGCCGGCATCGAACCCGCCAGATCAGGATCAGCCGGTCGGGTCGTGAGCACCTGGGCTGAGCCCGTGTCCTTCGCGTCGGTGTGGGATCGGGCCGTTTCCGGCCGCGCCGACGAGACGTTCCTGATCTTCGAGACGCCGTCGGGAGACGTGTCCCGCTGGAGCTACGGAGACTTCGATGAGGCGGTGGACCGGGTGGCCGGGACTCTGGTCGCTCTGGGTGCTGAGCCGGGCGCGGCCGTCCATCTCGCCCTGACCAACTCGCCGACGTTCGTGGCCGCATGGCTGGCCGCGTCCCGCTTGGGTGCCTGGATCGTGCCATCGGACCCGATGGGCCGGGCGCCGGAGCTGGCCGGACACATCGAGCGCACCCGTCCCACTGTTGGGCTGTGCGCCGGAGACCGAGCCGACGTCTACCGGGCCGCGGTTGCGGCCGCGGGCCGGATGGATCTTCCCGTGATCGAGATCGACGAGGCCGACACCACGCTGGCGCCGTTCGACGCCACGCCTCTAGCCGCCGCTGAGCGACCGGAGGCCGGTCTGCGCGACAGGGCCGCGGTGATGTTCACGTCGGGCACCACGGGACGGCCCAAGGGTGTGGAGGTGACCCAGGCCAACTACGCGTTTGCCGGCAAGGTCATGGCCGAGGCGGCCGGGCTCGCTCCTGAGGACCGGCAGCTGGTGGTGCTGCCCCTGTTCCACGCCAACGCCCAGTACTACTCGTTCGCGTCGGCCATCTGGACCGGGGCGAGCGTGGCCCTGATGCCGGCCTTCTCGGCGTCGGGGTTCCTGCCGGCGGCGGCCCGCCACTCGGCCACCTGTGCGAGCCTGTTCGCCGCCCCCATCCGCATGATCCTGGCCCGGGGCGGCCCCTCCGGCGGCCTGCGCCTGCGTCACTGCTGGTATGCGCAGAACATCGCCGCCGACCAGTACGAAACCGTGGCTGGATGGTTCGGCTGCCGGCCCCGCCAGCTCTACGGCATGACCGAGACCATCCCCGCGGTCCTCACCGACGAAGCGGCCGACCCGCACCACGCCTCGATGGGCCGGGTCTCGGCGGGCTGCGCAGTGGACGTGCAGGACGCGGCCGGAAGCTCGGTGGAGCCGGGGGCCGTCGGCGAGGTGGTCGTGGGCGGCGAGCCGGGCATCACCCTGTTCGCGGGTTACCTCGACGCGCCCGACATCACCGCAGCCAGCTTCCGGGACGGCTGGTTCCTCACCGGCGACCGGGCGGTACGTGACGACACCGGACGCCACTACTTTGACGGCCGTCGCTCTGACGTGCTCAAGGTGTCGGGCGAGAACGTCTCGATTGTCGAGGTCGAGTCCACCCTGGCCGAGCATCCCGCGGTGCTGGAGGCCGCGGTGGTGGGCCGCCCCGACGAGATCCGCGACGAGGTGCCGGTCGCCTTCGTGGTCGCGGCCGACCCGTCGGCACCCCCCTCTGTCTCCGAACTCGACGCCTGGTGCGCCGAGCGCCTGGCCAAAGCCAAGCGCCCCGTGGTCATCGCCCTCATCGACGAACTGCCCCGAACCAGCGTCGGCAAGATCCGCAAGTTCCTGCTTACCGAGAAGGCCGCGGCCCGACCCGGTTAGGGGCCGGCCAGACGCTTCAGCGCTCGGAGCAGGAGGCCGCAGGTGGCCTCGACCTTCCATACATTGCCGGGCAGCGGCTGGGTGTCGTAGACCCACGCCCAGGAGGCCTCTCTGAGCGCTTCGGGGTCGTGGAGGCTGGCGCCGAGCAATCGCTCCTCAGAGCGCGTGGCACGGTACGGCTTGGGCGCCACCGCGCCGAGGGACACCCGTGCGTCGGCGATGGTGGCGCCGTCTTCGTCGAGTGCCAGAGACACTGCCGCCGAGCACACCGCGAAGTCACCCGCGTAGAGCCTCAGCTTCTCGAAGGCGGCGGGGCGGGCGCGGGCCGCGGCAGGCACGCTCACCTGTGTCAGCAGTTCGGCCTCGGCCAGGTCGGGCTCACCCGGCCCCGCGTAGAGCTTGTCGATCTCTCGCCGGCGGGGCGGCTTCGACCCGGACGGCACACTCTCGGCGACGGCGTCGAGGGCCAGCAGGCCGGTGGCCAGGTCCGACGGGGTGACGGCTTGACAGCGATGCCCGCCGAGGACTGCGTGATGGAACCGGTGATCGCCTAGCACGGCGTAACAGGGGCTGGTCCATCCGCTGCGCTTGTAGCAGGGGAAGCCGTTGCGATAGAAGGCGCAGCGCTTCTCCTGCAGGAGGTTGCCGCCGACTGTGGCCAGCTCGCGGATCTGGTGGGTGGCGAGCTCTTCGAGCAGGTCGGACAGCATCGAGTCACCCGGCCGGGCATCCGGCGCCGACATCCGTCGGCGAAGATCCTCCAGGGTGACCGCGGCGCCGATCCTCAGGTCGCCGCTTGGCGTCTCATCGAGCCGTCGCAACTCGCTCACGGAGGTCGTGTCGATGAGGCGAACCGGCGCGGTCAGCCGCTGCTGCCGGGCCACCAGCAGGTCAGTGCCACCTGCCAGATAGTCAGAGCCATCAGGCCGGGTGGCACAGGCCTCGACGGCCGCGGCCACGGTGGCGGGCTGCTCGATGGCCTCGATCTCCGGAACAGGTGCCGCCGGGTCTCGCCTGCTTCGCCGTCGGCGGGCCCGCCGGTCGAGGAGCTTGAAGAGGCCGCGCCCGTAGAGACTGCGCATCAGGTCGGTCCAGATCATTTCCCAGCCCAGGGCGCCGGGCCTAGGCCTGCCGCGGCTGACGCGGGCGGTCGAGGTGTGCGGATTCAGCAGCGGTAGGAGCTTCTCGGGGGTGAGGGGCAGCTCCCTTACTCGAACACCGGTGGCGTGGGCCACCGCATTGGCCACCGCGGCCGGCGTGGGCACCACGCCGATCTCGCCGATTCCCTTCGCTCCGTAGGGTCCGGCCGGGTCGTGCCCGTCGAGCAGGATGGCCCGGATCGGAGGCAGGTCCGAAGCCCGCGGCGCGCGGTAGTCCAGCAAGCTCGGGTTTATGAGGCGTCCCTGCTCGTAGACGAGCTCCTCGCCGAGGGCGGCCCCGAGCCCCATAGCCATGGCCCCCACCGCCTGGCCCTCGGCCGCGGCCGGGTTGAGGGCCGCGCCCGAGTCGTGCACCGTCACCGCGTCGACCACCTTGACCTGGCCGGTGGCGTGGTCCACCTCTACCTCCACCGCCTGAACGCAGAAGGAGTAGGCGGGCGAGAAGTGACCCAGCCCGTGTTCCTTGTCCATCTTGTCGACGTCGGTGAGGTAGCGGCCCTCCACGCGCAGGCAGCCGTCGGACTCGTTCTCGGCGAGAGCCACGAGGTCGCCAATCGGCACCGCGTCGGCCCCGGAACGGGCCTCACCCCCGACGAGCGTGACCTGGGCAGAACCGACACCGAACTTGGCCGCGGCGGTCTCCTTGAGGGCTCGGGCGGCGCCCCGGGCCGCGTCGGCGGTGGCGTGGCCGCTCCACATCGTGCCCCGCGAGGACCACGCCCCGAGGTCCTGGGGAGCGTCGTGGCTGTCCATCATGGTCACCGACACGTCGTCGAAGGTCAGGCCCAGCTCGTCGGCCGCGATCTGACGGAGCAGCGCAGCCTGGCCCGTTCCGGCGTCGGCCCCGGCGAAGCACACCCGAGCGGTACCGTCGTCGTGGACCTCCACCGCGGCCTCGCTCAGCTCGGAGTGCTCGAAGGCGTTGGCTCCGGAGACGTGAACCGCCGCGGCCACGCCCACTCCGCGCCCGCCGCCGGCCAGCTCCCGCTTGGCCTCCCAGCCGATCTCATCCCGGGCCCGCCGGAGACACTCGTCGAGGCGAGCCGATCCGAGCCGCCAGCCGGTCAGGGTCACATCACCGCTGCGGGGAGTATTCAGAAGCCTCAGCTCGATCGGGTCGATGGCGAGCTTCTCGGCCAGCTCGTCGATCTGCGACTCCGTCGCGAAGGTCATCTGCGGATTGCCGTAGCCCCGAAACGACGCCCCCGGTTGCTTGTTGGTGTAGACCAGTGACACCGCCGTCTCGCAGCCGCCGAGCCGGTACGGCCCGGCGGCCAGCATGGTGGCGTAGATGGCCACCGACGGCCCGGCGTGGTTGTACGCGCCGTTGTCCACCGTGACGTAACCGTCGCGGTGGGTGAGAGTTCCGTCGCGCCGGGCGCCGGTGGCGAGTTGGACGCCGAAGGCATGACGCACGGCAGTGGCCGCGAACTCCTCGTCGCGGTCGAGCACCAGCCGCACCGGCCGCTTCGTTCTGATCGCCAGCGCGGCGGCGATCACCTCGTGGCAGCCGGCCTTGGCCTTGGCCCCGAAGCCGCCCCCGACGGCCACGGGGTGAGTGCGGACCTGGTCCATGTCCAGATCGAGCAGGTGGGCGACCTCCTTGCGCACGAAATAGGGCGCCTGGGTGGACACCCAAAGATCCAGCTGCTGACGGGCCGCGTCCCATCTGGCGACCGTTGAGTGGGGCTCCAGGCACACATGGGCTGCGGGTTTGTAGGCGTAGTGTCCGCTGACCGTGACCTCAGCTTCGGAGCGCGCCGTGTCCGGGTCGCCGTAGCTGCGGACCACCTGCATGGCGAGGTTGCCGATGGCATCGTCATGGACGGTGGGGGCTTCGCCGACGCGGGCGAACTGGGCCGTGACGGCGCTGGCTCGAGGCTTGTAGGCGACATCGATCAGATCGAGGGCCGCGTCGGCATCGGCCCGGGTGCGGGCCGCCACCGCGGCCACCTCCTCGCCGATGAACCGGACCCGGCCCCGCGCCAACGCGAACCGGTCGCGGAACGGATCGCCCAAGTGCAGGTAGGTACGGTCCGGGAGGTCGTCGGCAGTGATCACCGCAGCTACGCCGCTGAGGGCTTCGGCCCGGGAGGTGTCGATGCTGCGGATGTCGGCGTGAGGGTGGGGACTGCGCAGGATTCGGGCCTCGAGCATCCCCGACAGCACCACATCGGTGGTGTAGACGGCTGCGCCCGAGGTCCGCTCGTTCCACTGGTTGGGCCGAACCCGCCGACCGAGAACGCTCAAGCTGGCCGCCTCTCAGGCTCCGTCCGGCGCGACGCGACGGCTGGCGGCCTGCTGCACCGCCGCGACCACGCCGTTGTAGCCGGTGCAGCGGCAGAAGTTCCCTGCCAGGGCTTGCCGGACTTCGTCATCGGAGAAGGTGTCGCACTCACCGGATTCGATGAGCTGATAGGCCCGCACAACCAGTCCGGGTGTGCAATAGCCGCATTGCAGCCCGCTCCAGTCGGCAAACGATTCCCGGAGAGCCGAGGCGTCGGCGGCCAAGCCCTCGACGGTTCGCACCGGCTCGTCCACCTGAGCGGCCAGCACCAGGCACGAGGGCACGGCCCGCTCGCCGACCAGCACGGTGCACGCTCCGCAGTCGCCCCGGCTGCAGGCTTCCTTGGTCCCGGTCAGGCCGAGGTGGCCGCGCAGAATGTCCAGCAGCGTGGCCGCCGAGGTCGTGTCGGCAGTCGTTTGGGATCCGTTGACAACCAGGCGGACGAGCACGACCCGCGACTGTAGGGGGGCTGCTCCGGCCGGTGGAAGCCGGTCTCGCCGCGTCGGCTGTCGCCGGTGCGGCCCACTAGCGTCCGCGCCGGTGGACGTCGAGGCGCTGCTGAACCCATCGTCTGTGGCGGTGGTCGGCGCGTCCGAGAACCCGTCGATCGGCCGCTCGGTGGTGGAGAACCTCCGACACATCGGATTCGGCGGGACCATCGCCCCCGTCAACCCCAAGTACGCCGAAGTGCTCGGCCTGGAATGCCGGCCGTCCCTAACGGACCTGGACATCAGTCCCGACGTGGTGGTGTTCTGCGTGGGAGCCCGCCGGGTGCTGGAGTCCTACCGGCTCCTGCCGGGCATCGGCGCCGCCGGGGCGGTCATCTTCGATGGCGGTTTCGCCGAGGCGGGGCCGAGCGGTAGAGAACTCCAAGCCGAGATAGCGGCCATCAGCCGCAGTGCAGGCATCGTCCTGTGCGGGCCCAACTGCATGGGATACCTCAATCCGGCAGGGGCCACAGCCGCCTATGCGCAACTCGTCCACGACCCGGGCCAGTTGCACGGGAACGTTGGTCTCGTGTCCCAGAGCGGCTCGGTGTGCATCGGGCTGATGAGCGACACCCGCCGGTTCGGGTTCTCCACCATCGTCTCGTCGGGCAACGAGGCAGTGGTGACCACCGCCGACTACATCGATCATCTCGTCGACGACCGGAGCACTGGCGTGATCGCAGTGTTCAGCGAGTACATCGCCGACCCGGAGCACTTTGTGGCCGCCCTTGATCGGGCCGCGGCGGCCGGCAAGCCGGTGGTCGTTCTCAAAGCAGGGCGCACCCCCCGGTCTCAGCGGGCCGTCACCAGCCACACTGGAGCGCTCTGCGGCTCCGCGCCCGTCTTCTCGGCGCTGCTACGGGCCCACCGGGCCATAGAGGTAAAGGGTCTCGACGAGCTGACCGAGGTCCTGGCCGCCTGCCAGGCCGCACACCTGCCGGCCGGTCACCGGGCATCGGTGGTGACGGCCTCGGGAGGACTGGTGGAACTCATGCTCGACACCGCGCCCACCGTCGGGATCGAACTGCCTCCGCTGTCTGCGGCGGACCGCAATGCGGTGGAGAGCTTCATGGGGCCCGTGCCGGGGGAGGGCAACCCGCTGGACGCGTGGGGCAGCGGCCATTTCGAGACCAACCTTCCCAAGGTGCTGGAGGTGGCCCGAGCCAGCGACGACATCGATGTGGTGGTGTTTCCCAATGACGCGTTCGACGGTCAGCCGATGGGAGGCCGGGACTTCGGCCGGGCCTACACGCCCTGGCTGGCCGCGTCGGCGGCTGCCAGCGACAAGCCGCACTACCAGCTCAACACCCGTCCCGGACTCATGCACCGCACCCAGGTGGAGCTGCTGGCTTCCGGCGGCGGCGCCACGCTGGGGGGACTGCGTCAGGGCCTGTCGGCCATCGCGCGGCTGGCAGACTTCTCGCTCTGGAGGCCCCGGCCTGCGCTGGACGGTACGCCCAGCCAGCACCGGGTGGCCGCGTTGCTGGCAGGCGGCGACCGGCCGGCCATCCACGAGTACGACTCCAAGCGGGTTCTGCGGGGCTACGGCGTGCCCGTCGCCTCCGAACAGATGGTGACGAGCGTGGCCGAAGCCCGGAGAGCTGCGGCTGAGGTGGGGTTCCCCGTCGTATTGAAGGCGTTGGCGGACCGTGCCGCCCACAAGTGGGACCTCGGTCTGGTCAAGCTTGGGATCGTCGACTCCGAGTCCTTGGAGCAGGCCTGGGACGACCTGGCCGCCAGCGTCCAGGAGCAAGGTCTTGACACCGTCGGCATGCTGGTTCAGGAGATGGTCGCCGGTGGTGTCGAGGTGCTCGTCGGGGTGAGCCGGGACGCGGACTTCGGCTTAGCGCTGGCCCTCGGCCCCGGCGGCATCGCCGCTGACCTGTCCGAACCGGACGAGGTGGCCCGGCGTGTCCTTCCCCTCGGCGTCGGGGACGCGGCCGACATGGTCACGGAGTCGTCGCGGCTGCGCCGGATGCTCTCGGGGTTCAGAGGGCAGCCGCCAGCCGACGTCGACGCTCTCGTCGGGTGCATCGAGGCGCTGGCCGGCTTCGCCTGGGCCGAACGGGAACAGCTGGCCGAGGTCGACCTGAATCCGGTGGTTGTGCTATCCGACGGGCGGGGTTGCGCGGTGGTCGACGCCCTGATCGTGCCCAGATCTGCAGAACCCGAGGAGGAGAGCCATGGCCGCTGACCCAGAAGGATCCGAGAGTCGGAAGGCGCCCTCCGAGCTGGTTCTCTATGAAACCGACGGTCCGGTGGGAATCATCACCGTCAACCGGCCCGACAAGCTCAATGCGATCAGCCCCCGGCTGATGCACACCTGGTGGGACGCGCTGCGGACTGCGGAAACCGACGAGTCGACCGGCGTCGTCGTGCTGCGATCGGAGGGCCGCAGCTTCTGTGTGGGGTTCGACATCTCCGGGGCGGAGCCGGAGCCGGGCCAGAGGGTCTATGGCCATGACGCCCTGTCGAGGCACGCCATGCTGGCCGAGGGGCTCGAGTTCATGCTGGCCCACTGGTACCTGCGAAAGCCGGTTATCGCGTCGGTCCAGGGCCATGCAGTGGGCGGGGGATGTGAGATCGCTCTGTTGTGCGACATCACCATTGCGGCTGCCGACGCAGTGTTCGGGGAGCCTGAGGTCCGTTTCTCCGACCCCGGCCCCGGGCTAATCATGCCTTGGATCATCGGCTACAAGCGGGCCCGGGAGCTCCACTACCTGGGTGACTTGATCGATGCACCCACCGCGCTGGAGCTGGGCATGGTCAACCGGGTCGTCCCCACCGAGGAGTTGCGCACCGAGACCCTCGCCTACGCGCATCGCATGGCGCTGATCGCCCCCGAGGCTCTGGCCGCGGCCAAGCTGGGCATCAACCGGGGCGCTGATGCCGCCGGGTTCCGATCGGCCATCCACGCGGGGCTCGACGTGGTGGCCCCGGTCTACGCGGCGGAGACCGGCGTCGGCAAGGAGTTCCGGGATCGGGCCGCCCGCGACGGCCTGAAGGCCGCGCTGGCCTGGCGCCGCGCCCAGTTCGACGACTAGAGGTGGCGCCCGAACGGCAAGCAGCCTGGTTCAGCCGTGTGAAGTCGCGGCCTCCTCGGCGACCCGGTAGCGCTCGATGAGCCACTGCGCGAGCTGGGCGCGGAAGAAGTCCTGCTGGCTCAACGGCCCCTGGGGCGCGAAACGCGAGGCCATGCCGCGCTGGCTGGCCACTGCCACCGGCATGTCCTGATCGTAGAAGAGCTCGATGCCTCGGGTGTGCTGCTCGAGGAGCTGGTTGAAGAGCTTCAGCTTGGTGGTCGACTCGGGGAACAGGAAGCCGGACGTCATGATGGACGAGCCCGCTCCGGCAGGCTGCACCGCCAGCCAGTGGACCGAGTCGCTGTGGCAGCCGATCAGCAGGCTGGGGGCCACGTACAGGTACACGACGTTCCAGCGGTCGTCCTCGCTGAGGGTCGCGATGGGCGGGAACAGCGCCGACTGGGTGGGATTCATGCCGCGGTCCTTGAAGCCGGTCCGACCCCTGCCGCCGATGCCGATCGAGCCCGGCTCCAACGGCGGGAACGTGCCGGCCAGCAGGGTCTCGTTGCTGGTGTCGGCCTCGGTGAAGTCGTAGAGGGAGGCGTGCAGCCGCAGCGAGTGGTATGCGTCCATGAAGTTCTCGGCGAAGACCTTCCAGTTGAACGGCATCGGAAGCATCTCGGGCTCGGTAGTGGCCATCTCCTCGATGCAGTAGTTGGCGAGCATCTCGTCGAACGCGTGCAGCCTCGGGCCCAGCGGCAGGGGATCCTCGGCGAAGGAGCAGAAGACGAAGCCCTGCCATTCCTCCACGGCTAGCTGGGGCAGAGAGATCTCCGAGCGCACGAAGCCGGGACGCTGATGCATCTCCGGCGCGCCGATGAGACGACCGTCGAGGTCGTAGGTCCACCAGTGGTAGGGGCAGCGGAAGTTCCGGGTGGAGCCGCTGCACTCCGGCGGCGGATCGAACCACTCGTCCTTGGGCCGCTCGGCTGGAGCGGTGATGCACATGGCACGGTGCTGGCAGATCGAGGACATGACGTTGATCCGGCCGTCGCGGTTGCGAACCACGACGACCGGCTCGGTGCCCAGCAGCGTGGCGGTGAAGTAGTCGCCGGGCTCGGGTATCTGGCTGGAGCGGCCCACGCACAGCCATTCGGTGTCGAACACAGCAGCCTTCTCGAAGGCATAGAAGTCGGCGTCGGTGTAGCAGGCCGGCGGAAGGCCGACCGCGGTGTGCACCGGGCGGGCAGCCGGCTCCATCTCCTCCAGTGGGATCGGGCTGCGGATCGGTTCCATTCCGGTTACCTCCAGTCTCCGACATCGAGAAAGTACCCGCCGGCCCGGTGAGACAGTAAAGATGGGCTAGTGGTAACGTCCGCCCGTCGATGGGTCTGATTGTCAGACAACGGCACGAACCGCGGTTCCACACACTGGAGGAAACATGAAACGACACACGATTTTCTGGATCGCAGCCGTGACGGCGGTGTTCGGGCTGCTTGCCGCGTCCTGCGGCGGCGATGACGACGCCGCAGAAGACACGAGCGCGGTGACCGAGACCGCCCCTGCCCCAGAGGCCGAGGCGCCTACGGCCGCTGACGAAGACGAGCCCATGGCCGAAGAGGAGCCCATGGCCGAAGAAGAGCCCATGGCTGAAGAAGAGGCGATGACTGATGAAGAGGCGATAACCGAGGCCATCGAGGAGACCGATATAACCGACATCGCGACCCTTGACATGGACACCAACGGTGACGGCAAGGTGATCCTCGGCGTGGCAGCGGCCGGCCCCCGTGACGACGGCGCCTACTACCAGGCCCTGGTAGACGCAGCCGAGGACATCTCGGCGGCGCAGGGCTGGGAGCCGCCGATCGTGGTCGACAACATCGAGCCGGCGGTGGCCGCCACCGAGTTGGAGAATCTGGCCGCGCAGGGCGTCGACATCATCGCGGTCGGAGCGGGCGAGATTTCCGATCCGCTGCCCGACCTGGTGGCGCAGTACCCCGACATCTTCTGGTACTGCAACTGCGGCACCGGGTTCCCGCAGATGGACGGGGTGGCTCTGAGCACCAACGACGGCGCCGAGATCGAGTATGTCGTCGGCGTGGCCGCCGGCCTGCTCCTCCAGGAGCACGGTGGCGACACCGCCTACATGATCGGCTGCTGCGACCTGGGCTTCGAGGTCGAGACCGAGCTGGCGATGCGTCTGGGCCTCAAGGCGGTGGATCCCAGCTTCGACGTGGTCTACACGCCGACGGGCAACTTCCCCTTCGACTTCGACAACGTGGCCGGAGCCACCGAGGCGTTCAACGTCGCCCTAGACGCCGGGATGGACCTCGTCTACCCGTACCTGGGCGGGGCCCACGAGCCCCTGGTCCAGTTGGCCAACGAGCATGGCATCCCGGTGACGAGCGCGGGTGCCTCCGACGTGTGCTCCCGGACCGATCTGCACTGGGACATGGCTGCACTGTTCGACGGCGGCGACTTCGCCCGGGCCGTGTTCCCGCTCATCGTGTCCGGAGCGTTCGTCGAGGGCGACATCTACAAGTTCGCGGTCGGCCGCGACGCGGAGGTCGGCGCGCTGATCTGCGATCCCACGCCGGAGCAGAAGCAGTTGCTGGACCAGGCCCACGCCGATGTCTGGAACGGCTTCTGCCTGGCCGAGTTCGACGCCATCAGGGCGATCGCCTACGGCGGCGTCGAGATGGAGGCCCCGCTGGCCTGCTCGGACGCCTGATTGCTCCTTAAGGGCAGCCACACCCGCGAGGCCTCCATATGGCTGATCAACGGACGGCGGGAACGGAGGTTCCCGCCGTCCGCCTCGCCTCGATCTCCAAGTCGTTCGGCGCCATCGTGGCCTGCGACCACGTTGACCTGACTCTTTATCGCGGGCGGATACACGGCATCCTCGGAGAGAACGGCGCGGGCAAGTCCACGCTCATGAAGGTGCTCATAGGACTGGTGCTTCCCGACGGCGGCACCATCGAGGTAGACGGCGAGCGCTGCCAGATACGGGATCCCCACGACGCCGCGACCCGCGGCATCGGCATGGTCCACCAGCACTTCAGCCTGGTGGAGCCGCTCACGGTGTGGGAGAACGTGATGCTGGGCGACACCGGCCGGTTCGACGCGGGCGCGGCCCGCCAACGGGTGGCTGAGATCAGCGAGCGCTACGGCCTGGGGGTGGACCCCGATGCCAAACTCGGTGATCTCTCAGCCGGGGTCCGCCAGCGCGTCGAGATCATCAAGTGCCTGCGCCGCGACCCGAGCATCCTGATCTTCGACGAGCCGACCTCAGTGCTCACGCCGGGCGAGTCCGAGCGGCTGTTCGATGTGCTGCGCCTGGCGGTACGGGAGGAGAACCGAGCTGTGGCTCTGGTGAGCCACAAGCTCGACGAGATCCTCCACGCCACCGACGAGGTGACCATCATGCGGGCCGGGTCCGTGGTGCAGCGGATGGAGACCTCCGAAGCGGATGCCCCGCTGCTGGCCAGAGCCATGGTCGGACGGGAGGTGTCGCTTCGCTCCGAGGCATCGGCTCTCGGCCTGATAGAGACGGTCGCGGCCGGCGCGGGAGACGGCGAGGCCTCTCGGGACGGTGACTCCCGGATCCGAGTGCCCGCACTCCGCCTTCGCGACGTCGTGGCCCGGGGTCCCGACGGCCGGGTCTCCCTCGACGGCCTGAGCGTCGACGTGTTCGACTCCGAGATCGTCGGAGTGGCCGGGGTGGAGGGCAACGGCCAGGCCGCGCTGACCGACCTGCTGTCGAGCCTCCTGGACGCTGACGCGGGCACCGTCGAGGTGGACGGCGTCAAGGTGGAGCCGGGAAAGCCCGGCGCCATGTCCGACGCGGGGGTGGCCGTCATCCCCGAGGACCGCCATTCCTCCGGCTGCGTGCTCGACATGACCGTGGCCGAGAACCTGTTCCTGGTGGACATCGAGCGGATCGCCAAGCGCGGGATCTACGACCCGGCGGTGATGCGGCGGGACGCGGCCCGACTCATCGACGACTTCGACATCCACACCGCCGGTCCCGACGCCCCGTTCTGGTCGCTCTCGGGCGGCAACCAGCAGCGAGTGGTACTGGCCCGGGAGCTGAGCTACTCGCCCAAGGTGCTGGTCGCGTCCCAGCCCACCCGGGGCCTCGACGTCGGTGCCATCGAGTGGATGACCGACCGCCTCCGCCAGGTGGCCGACAGCGGCGTGGCGGTGATGCTCATCTCGAACGAGCTGGAGGAGATCCTGCAGTTGTCGGACCGCGTTGTCGTGCTGTTCCGGGGCCGCATCATCGGCGAGATGGGCCGAGCCGACGTGGACCTCGAGGAGCTTGGCCTCCTGCTGGGCGGCGCCGACACTGAGGCGGCTGCCTAGTTCTGGCATGAGTGACCAGCAAGCACAGTTGGCCGCCGAGGGGTCTGGGTCCGCGCCCTCGCAGCTGCGCGAGGCGGGCGTGGCGGCGGCGATGTACCTCGCCTGCATCATCGTTGCCCTGTTCGCGTCGGCTCTGATCGTGTGGGCTACCGGCGGGTCCTGGCAGGCCGTCTTCTCGGCCCTGCTGGACGGCAGCCTGCGGGCCCCGGGGCGGTGGGGCGAGACCATCGGCATCGCCATCCCGCTGGTGGTCGTGGCTCTGGGGACCGCCATCAACGGCCGGGCCGGTGTGGTCAACATCGGCCAGGAGGGCCAGGTGATGATGGGCACCGCCTTCGCCGCGTATGTCGGCGTGAACATGGGCGGTCCCGGACCGATCGTGGTGGTCTGCCTGCTCATCGTGGGTGCTCTCGCCGGGGCCATGTGGGCGGGCATCGCCAGCTGGCTCCTGTACTGGCGGCGGGTGCCCGAGGTGCTCACCACCTTGCTGCTGATCACGGTGGCCTCGCAGGCGACCGGCTACGCGCTGAAGGTCGACTGGCTGCTGCTGGCCCCCTTCCGGGCGGATCGATCGGTGCGCAACCAGGTGAGCGAGCAGCTCGCTGCCGACACCCGGCTGCCCCGCATCGACATCTTTGGCAATGACTTCCCGATCAGCTCCATCGCGGTGGTGCTGATGGCCGTGATCGTATTCCTGCTCTTCAAGCGCAGCGTGTGGGGCTTCCGCATGAGGATGCTGGGCCGCAACGCCCGCACCGCGCAGCGAGCTGGCGTGTCCACCGTCAAGTACGGGACCACGGCCATGCTCATTTCCGGCGCCTGCGCGGGCCTGGCCGGGGCGTTGATGCTCTCCGGCGGCGACTTCGGCAACTACCGGTTCACGCCGGGCTTCGCCAACAACATCGGGTGGGAGGGGCTGCTGGTGGCCCTGGTGGCCCGTTCGCACCCCGTCGGCATCGTGGTGGTGGCCTTCAGCTTCGCCGGACTGCGAGCCGGCTCCGGTTTCCTGGCCGCCACCGGAGTGGAGCGCGAGATCTCCCAGGTGGTGCTGGCCCTGCTGGTGCTGGCCCTGCTCGTGCCTCCGGCCATCCTCTTCATCAGGGAGCGCCGCCGGGCGCTGGCCGCGACCAGGGACAGGACCTGAGCCATGGGCGACTTCTTCTCCGCCATCGGCGACGTGGTCACCAACGAAGTGACCTACTCGGGGGCGATGCGCTTCGCCGCGCTGCTGGCCTTCGCGGCCATCGGCGAGACGATCGCGGAGAAGGCCGGCACCCTCAACATCTCGCTGGAGGGCATGATCCTGGGCGGCGCCTTCGCGGGGGCGCTGGGCATGCACCTCACGGAGTCGGTGACGGTCGGTCTGCTGTTCGCATGCGCCATCGGCGTCGTCGTCGCGTCGGTGCAGGCCAACATGAGCCACCGGCTCACCGCCAACCAGTTCGTGGTCGGGCTGGCCCTCAACACCCTGGTGCTCGGTATTGCCAGCTTCCTCAACACCAGCATCCAGCCGGTGTCGAGGGCGGCCCACCGGTTCGAATTCCCGGGATTGTCGGAGATCCCCCTGATCGGCGACGCCCTCTTCAACCAGCCGTGGCCCCTGTACCTGGTGTACCCGATGATCCCGGCCGCATGGTGGCTGCTGTACCGCACCCGGTGGGGCCTGGAGGTGCGGGCTGTCGGCGAGAACCCCCAGTCGGCCGACGTGTCGGGCATTGACGTCAACAAGCGCCGCCGAGAGTCCATCTACATCGCGGGGCTCACGAGCGGACTGGGTGGCGGCTACTTGGTGCTGGGCCAGATCGGGCGGTTCGAGGACGCCGTCGTCGGGGGCCAGGGATTCATCGCCATCGCAGCCGTCATCTTCGGCGGGTGGACCATGCGGGGCGTGATCGGCGGCTGCCTGCTGTTCGGCACGGTCAACTCGTTCCGTTTGACGCTGCCCACCGTGGGCCACGAGCTCAACTCCGAGCTGCTGTCGGCCGCCCCGTTCGTGGTGACCATCGTCACCGTGACCTTCTTCGCCCACCGCACCCGCGAGCCTCGGGCGCTGGCTCAGCCCTTCGTCCGCGGCCTGACCTGAGACACTTCCGGCACGGTGTCCTCGGTTCCGACGGTTGACATCTCCGGCGCGCTGGCCGGCGATCCGGGCGGGATGGAGGCCGCGGCCCTAGCGGTCGACGACGCCTGCGTGACCAGCGGCTTCTTCGTGGTCAGGGGGCATGGTGTGCCATCGGCCCTGGTGGACGAGACCATGGGCATGGCCCGAAAATTCTTCCGGCTTCCATACGAGGAGAAGCAGAGGGTGGCGCCGCCCGACTTCGAGGATTATCGAGGCTTCCTGGGCCTCGACACCACCTCGCTGGCGGCTACCCTGGGCGACGACGAGACCCCACCCGATCTGTGCGAGTCGTTCAATGTGGGTCGCTTCGACGATCTTGAGATCCGCGCTCGGGCCTACGTCCCCGGCGCCGAGGCCACGTTCTGCCCCAATCGATGGCCGGACGAGCCCTCGGGGCTTCGGCCGCTCTTCGAGCGCTACTACGCGGTCATGGAGCGGCTCTGCATGCGAATGCTGCCGATCTTCGCCCGGGCGCTCGACCTGCCCGATGAGTGGTTCGAAGACAAGGTACGGGACCACACCGCGCTGCTGCTGTTCAACTGGTACCCGCCGGTGGCGGGAGCGACCCGTCCGGGCCAGCTGCGCCGCGGCGCTCACACCGACTACGGCGCCTTCACCGTTGTAGCGGCCGAGCAGATACCAGGCTTGCAGATCCGAGCCAATGGCGACTGGGCCGACGTGCCGATGGTCCCCGGCGGCTTCGTGGTGAATCTGGGCGATCTGATGGCTCGCTGGACGAACGACCGCTGGGTTTCGACACTGCACCGGGTGGTCATCCCCGACGGCGGCGACCGGGGCAGGGACCGGATGTCGGTGCCGTTCTTCTTCCAGCCGTCGTACCGGGCCGTCATCGAGACCATCCCGACCACCATCACGCCGGAGCGTCCCGCCCGCTACGAGCCGGTTGTGTCCGGCGAGTGGATCGCGGCCAAGTCGGCGTCGATGCTGGAGGACGACCAGGATTCCTGAGGGGCGCGGCCGTTGGGCCTTCGTGCTGCTCGCTGCCGTCATCATGGCTCTGGGCGCTCTCGGGGTCTTGGCCCTCGGGACCGCCGCCCTGCTGGATCTCGGTCCGTTCGCCCCCACCGATCCGGCGGGACTGGAGGTGGCTGACAAGCTCGGGGACTGCCGTGAGGCCCGCCTCGACAGGGGAGAGGGCTGCGACGAAGGCGCCGACGTCGCAGCAATCAACCTCTCGCTGTCGGGCGAAGACGCACTCGTTGTCGAACTGCAGCTCTCCGAGACACCGAGCCCCGGTCCTTCGCTGGCATGGACGGCGGAGTTCTACGCCGACGCCGCCAACGGCCACACGGAGGGCGGGGTCATCTGCCGGCTGTCCAATGTCACCGACGGCGGCCGAGCGGGTCCGGAGGTCGACTCCCGTGCTCTGGATCCGAACACCGTCCCCAGACAGCTCGTTGACGACCGCGCCTGCGAGGGTCGCCTCGACGGATCAGTGGCCCGGTTCTCCATCGACGTCTCCGGTCAGCCCGACGATGCGCAGTTCCGGCTCATCGGGCTAGTCCGGGTCGAGCATCCCGGCGACGACACCCGGCCAGGCTCCGAGGACGACTTCCTGGTGCGGGCGTCCCTGGCCGATCTCCGAGGCTGAGAAGCGGGCGCCGGACGGTCGGTAGGGTGCGAGCCATGGGTCTGATCGAGCCGGCCTCTCACCTGAGCGAAGAGGCCCAGCAGTTCCTGGCCGACTTCGTGGCGCTGCCGCCGCTCGATCCGACCGACCTGGAAGCGGTCGAGACTGCCCGCCGGATGTCCCTCGCCAACTGGGTCTCCCTCAACGAGGGACTCGAGGGGCCGTGGATCAGCCGGCCCTCGACAATCGCCGGCGTGCCGGTAGTGACCTTCGCGGCCGACGAGCAGGCTCTCGGTGCCGAGCAGGTCATGGTGCACCTGCACGGCGGTGCGTTCGTCCTCGGCTCGCCGACCGCCAGCGCCGCGCTAGCTGTGGGCGTGGCCCAGCGCACCGGCGTGCCCGTCGTGTCGGTGGACTACCGCCTAGCTCCCGAGCACCGGTGCCCGGCCGGGCTCACCGACATCGTGAACGTCTGCCTCGAGGTGCTGGCTTCGCGCCGGCTCGCGGCCATCTACGGCGAGTCAGCCGGCGCGAACCTGAGCCTGGCCGCGGCCGTCTCTCTGCGTGACCGCGGCGCGATGCTGCCCGACCGGCTCGGCCTGCTGTCTCCGTGGGTCGATCTCACTTGCTCGGGCGACACGTACCGGACGCTGTCGTCGACCGATCCCGTCCTGGGAACCCTCGACCCGCCCGCGTTCGCGGCCGTGTATGCGGGCCGGGACGCGGCCAGCCCGGAGGCCTCTCCTTTGTTCGCCGACCTGGCCGGACTCCCGCCTGCTCTGATCCAGACGGGCAGTCGCGAGCTCCTGCTGTCGGACTCGTGTCGGCTCGAGGCCGTGTTGCGCCGCGCCGGGGTCCCGGTCGAGTTGTCGGTGTGGGACGGCCTGTGGCACGGCTGGCAACTGCGACACCACCTCGCTGAGGCGAGAGAGGCTCTGGACGAACTCGCTGTCTTCCTGACGGGGTCACGCTCGCAGTTGCCACCAAAGCGTGCGATTGATAGTCAATAGTCGCGTATTCATTCTTGCGCTCCGACCTACCGACGGGAGAGTCGTCATGCGGACTTCTCATCCGGGTGGTCAGGACGATATGGAGGGCCGATGGCCGAGACACTGAAGGAAGCCGCCTCGAAGGGCGCCCACGGAGCGGACCCAGCGCTGGCGGAACGGGTCAATGCGCTGATCTCTGAGATCACCGAGCGGGGCGAGCAAGCCGTGCGGGAGATGTCGAGGACCTTCGACGACTGGGCGCCGGACGAGTTCCGCTTGAGCGCCGAGCAGGTCGACGACATCGTGGGCTCCGTCGATGCCGGCACCCTGGAGGACATCCGCTTCGCGCAGGCCCAGATCCGCAACTTCGCCCAGGTGCAGCTCGACTCGCTGCACGGTGTCGAGGTGGAGACGCTGCCCGGCGTGACGCTGGGCCACAAGCACATCCCGGTCTCCTCGGTGGGCGCATACGTCCCGGGAGGCCGGTATCCGATGGTGGCGTCGGCCCACATGAGCGTGTTGACGGCCAAGGTCGCCGGTGTTCCGAGGGTGGCCGCCTGCACCCCGCCGATCAGCGGCAGGATCCCGGCTGAGACCGTCGCCGCGATGCATCTCGCGGGCGCGGACGAGATTTACCTGCTCGGCGGTGTGCAGGCGGTGGCGTCGCTGGCGCTGGGAACCGAGTTCGTCGACCGGGTGGATGTGCTGGTTGGGCCCGGCAACGCATTCGTGGCCGAGGCCAAGCGCCAGCTCTACGGCCGGGTGGGTATCGACCTGCTGGCCGGCCCGACCGAGACCCTCCTGCTGGCGGACGACACCGTCGACGGCGAGATGTGCGCCACCGACCTGCTGGGCCAGGCGGAGCACGGTCCGACCTCGCCCGCAGTCCTGCTCACTACGTCTCGCCGGCTCGGCCAGGACACCCTGGCGGAGGTGCACCGCCAGCTGGAGACCCTTCCGACCGCGGACGTGGCTTCGGTGGCGTGGGAGGACTACGGCCGGATCATCGTGTGCGACGACAACGCCGAGATGCTTGCCCTCGCCAACGAGCTGGCGTTCGAGCATGTGCAAGTGATGACCGGCGACGACGACTTCTTCCTCGACGGCCTCACGAACTACGGCGCGCTGTTCCTGGGGCCGATGACCAACGTCTCCTACGGCGACAAGGTCATCGGCACCAACCACACCCTTCCCACTCAGGGCGCGGCCCGCTACACGGGCGGCCTGTGGGTCGGGAAGTTCCTCAAGACGGTGACCTACCAGCGCGTCACCGACCCGGCGTCGAGCGCCCTCATCGGGGAGTACTGCAGCCGGCTGTGTGCCATCGAGAACTTCGCGGGCCACAAGGCGCAGGCCGACATCCGGGTTCGCCGCTTCGGCGGAGCGCCGGTGCTCAGCGGCGCCAGCTAGGGGTCGAAGTGGGAACGGCTGTCGTTACGGGCGCCAGCGGCGGGATCGGTTCCGCGGTCGCCGGGCGCCTGGCATCCGACGGTCTGACCGTCGTCGCGGGCTACCACTCAGCCCGCGAACGCGCCGAGAGTCTGGTAGCAGGCCTTGTGGGCGGCGGGCACCGCGCCATGAGGATCTCGGTGCTGGAACCCGACTCGCTCGAAGCGCTCGCCGACTACGTCTCCTCCCGGTGGGGCTGCCTCGACGTGCTCGTCAACTGTGCCGGCGTCACCGAGCCCGTGCCCCACGACGATCTCGACACCCTCTCCGACGATCTGATCGATCGCATCTTCGCAACCAACTGGCGAGGTCCCTTCGCGACCATACGAGCGCTGCGCAGCCTGCTCGAGGAGGCCGACCGTCCGGTTGTGGTCAACATCTCGTCGGTCTCGGCCGTGACCGGGCAGGGTTCCAATGTCGCCTATTGCGCGTCCAAGGCCGCGCTGGACAGCATGACCCGGTCGCTGGCCCGGGCTCTCGCCCCGCGGGTTCGGGTGGTCTCGGTGTCTCCGGGCTGGGTGCCCGGCGAGTACGCCGACCGCATGCCCGCAGCCGTGCTCGAGTCTCAGCGGGACGAAACCCCGCTGGCCCGGCTGGCGACACCCGACGACGTCGCAGCCGCGGTGAGTGCGGCTGTCGACCACCTGCTGTTCACGACCGGCTCGGTGATCGCGGTCGATGGCGGCCGGCCGCTGGGAACGGTCTGAGTAGAGCATCGGAAACGGCGATCCGGCCGCCGTTCCTGGCTGCCAGAGAGTTCGGAGTCATCGGTGCGGGCTTGTACCCGTCTGCGAAAATCTGTATACAGTCGCGGGTTGGTCCGAGCCTCCGGTCCGCATCCTGACGGGCCATGCCCGTCGCAAAACGACAGTCCCAAGGAGGGCACACATGAGAATCGTTTCTCACTCTCGAACACTCGGGATCCTGGGGGTGATCCTGGCGTTCATGCTGGTCTCGGCCGCCTGCAGCGGCGACAGCGGCGACGGTGACACCACGGCCGGTCCGGTGGTTCTCGACGTGCTGGCCGAGGCCGGCGACGAGGCCACCCTTGAACTCGCCACGGCGCAGTTCACCGAGATGTATCCCCATGTGAGCTTCAACATCACGCTGCGCGCCTTCGACGACTACATGCAGATCGCGCCGGGGATACTCTCCAGCGACGATCCGCCCGACATCGCCCACGGCAATCAGGGCTACACGATCGACGGCCTGCTCGTGCAGGGCGGCTTGATCCTGCCGCTCGACGACTATGCGGCGCAGTACGGCTGGGTCGAGGCGTTCGGCGACGGCACGCTCGACCAGTACCGGTTCACCGAGGACGGCACCGACTTCGGCAACGGGATCCTCTGGGGCATCAACGGCGTCGCCGAGTTCGTGGGCGTCTACTACAACAAGGAGAAGCTGGCGGCTCTCGGCGGGTTGCCATCGACGTTCGAGGAGTTCGACGCCCTGCTCGCGGCCGCCAAGGCGGCAGGCGAGGTGCCGATCCAGCTCGGCAATGCCGAGGGCTGGCCCGCGCTTCACGTATACGGCATGGTCGAGGCCGCCTACCGGCCCGCGGCGGAGATCCGCGACTGGGTCTTCGGCGAGCCGGGAGCGACCGTCGTGACCGACACAGAGCGGCAGGCCGCCGCCAAGTTCGAGGAGTGGCGCGACAACGGCTACTTCCCCGAAGGCGTCAACGGCATCGCCTACGACGACTCGGTGGCCAACTTCATCGCGGGCGAGGGCGTGTTCATGATCGCCGGCAACTGGAACACGGCCACCCTCGACGAGGGGATGGGCGCCAACGCCGGCTACTTCGCCATGCCGGTCGGCCCCAGCGGGATTGTCGGCGGCACTGCGGCGCTGGCCCTTCCGTGGCACATCACCACCAGCGCCGAGGATCCCGACTTGGCGGCGGAGTTCATCAACCTGCTCGTCAGCGAGGAGTTCGCGGATGATCTGGCGTCGGTGGGCCGTGTCGCCGCGAGGTCGTCGGACACCGAGATCGAGGGCCTGCTAGCCGAGGTGACCGCGGGCGCCGCCGCCGTGATCGCGGACGAGGGCGTCACGCTGTACGCCGACTGGGCCACGCCGACGATGTTCGACACGCTCACATCGAAGACCCAGGAGCTCCTCGGCGGCCAGATCGACGGCGAGCAGTTCCTCAACGACGTGCAAGCCGACTGGGACGCCGCCAACGGCTAGCCCCTACTGACCCCGGCCGGGCCCCACTGCGTATCGCCTTGAAGGCGCGGAGCAGTCGGGGCTCGGCCAGCGGCCCCTGCGGCCACCTCAGTTGAGCCGTCCAGGCCGTCCGGCCCGACCAGCCCGTCGCGGTCCGTCGGGGCGCGTCCAGCCGGTGGCGTACCTGTACCTGCTGCCGGCGTTCGCCTTCTTCGCGGTGTTCGCGGTGGCGCCGCTGGCCCACGCGTTCAAGCTGTCGTTCTACGAGTGGAACGGCATCACCGATCAGGTGTGGGTGGGCCTCGACAACTACGTCACCGTGTTCACCGATCCGAAGGTGCGCGCCGCGCTGTGGAACTCCGTCCTCCTGATCGTCTTCTACGCGGTGCTGCCGATCTGCATTGCGCTGGTGGTGGTCGGGCTGATGGCGAGGGTCCGGATCCGGGGCCGAACGGCGTTCAGGGCGGTGCTGTTCGTGCCGACGATCCTGCCGCTGACCGTGGTTGCTGTGGCGTGGCGCTGGGTGTACGCGCCCGATGGGCCGCTGAACTTCGGCCTCGACCTGATCGGCCTGGACTTCGTCAGCCGGGCCTGGCTGGGCGACTTCACCTTCGCGCTGCCGTCGCTGGGCATGGTCGGCACCTGGGTGACCTTCGGCCTGGTGTTCGTGCTGTTCGCTGCGGGCGTTCAGAAGATCCCGCCGGAGCTCTACGAGTCGGCCCGCCTCGACGGCGCCAATATGGTCCGCGAGTTTTTCGCGGTGACGCTGCCGGCGCTGCGCGGCGAGATCACCGTGGCGCTGATCCTCACCGTCACCGCGGCGTTGCGCAACTTCGACCTCGTATTCGTGATGACCCGCGGCGGCCCCGGCACCAACACCGAGGTCCCGTCGATGTTCATCTACCGCTCGGTGTTCCAGATCCGCTCGATCGGCCTCGGGGCGGCCATCGGGGTGATCCTGATGCTGGAGCTGCTGGCGGTGAACCTGGCCGTACTGTGGTACCGCCGCCGCGGCGACCTCTCCGCATGAGCCCGCTGGTCGCAGGCCGGGCGGCCGACGCGGGCCGGGGCAGGGCGGCCGAGGGGCGGCTGCTGTGATCGAGAGCCGCCACGAGCGCCGCTTCGTGCACCTGGTGCTGCTCGGCGCCAGCGTGATCGCGCTCTACCCGTTCGTGTCGATCCTGCTGCTGGCGCTGAACCCGCCCGGCAAGCGCGTCAGCGGGTTCACCATCCCGAGCACGATCTCGTTCGAGAACTTCACGCTGGCGTGGCAGCGAGGCGGCTTCGCGCAGGCGCTGTTCTCGAGCGCGGTGGTCGCCATCACCGTCGTCACCGCGAGCGTGGCCTTCTCGATTCTGGCGGGCTACGCGTTCGCAACGATGCGCTTCCCGCTGCGCAACACGCTGTTCGTGATCCTGCTCGCTGGGCTGATGCTGCCCTACGAGGCGCTGATCGTCCCGCTGTACTTCGACTTCAGGTCGCTCGGCCTGCTCGACTCGCGCTGGGCCGTGATCCTGCCGCAGATCGGCTTCAGCGTGTCGTTCGGCACGTTCTGGATGCGCACTGCGTTCTGGGCCCAGTCGGGCGGCTCGCTGGTGGAGGCAGCCGAACTTGACGGCGCCAACACCTGGGACATCCTGAGACGGGTGCTGCTGCCGGTCAGCGGCCCGGCAATCATGTCGCTGTCGGCGCTGCTGTTCCTGTTCGCGTGGAACGACTTCCTGCTCGCGCTGGTGCTGCTGCCCCAGAACGAGGCGGCGCAGACAGCCCCGCTGGCGCTGTCGTTCTTCGCGGGGCTGCGACGCGGCGGCGAGCCGTCGACGATCGCGGCGGCGGCGCTGCTGGTGGCGTTCCCGGTGCTGATCGTCTACATCGTGATGCAGCGGCGGTTCATCCAGGGCATCACAACGGGAGCCACCAAGGGATGACGACCGGCCACAGACGCTTCGGCACGTCGCTAGAGCTCGGAGCGGCCGCGGCCGGCCAGATCGCGGCCGGGATCGTCGAGAGCCGAGCTGCGGGCCGCCCGTACCTGCTCGGGTGTCCCGGAGGGCGCACGCCCCAGCCCATCTACGCCGAACTGGGCCGGATCTGCGCCGCCGACGGCCTCGACTGCTCTGGGGTGGTGCTGGTGATGATGGACGACTACCTGGACCCCCACTCCGCGACGCCTGTGCCGGTCTCGAGCGATGTCCACAACTCCTGCCGGCGCTTCGCGGAGCAGGAGATCCGCCTGGTGATCAACCAGGGCCTGGCGGCCTCACGTCGCGTGCCACCAGAGTCGGTGTGGTTCCCTGATCCGCTCGACCCCCCGGCCTACGACCGGCGCATCGCGGACGCGGGAGGGGTCGAGGTGTTTATTGCGGCCAGTGGCGCGTCGGACGGCCACGTCGCCTTCTGCGGCCCGGGATCGGACCTCGACGGCGCCAGTGCCGTCGTGGAACTGGCCCCGACGACCCGGGCCGACAACGTCTTCACCTTCCCCGGCTTCGCCTCGGCGGACGAGGTCCCAACCCACGGCGTATCGGTCGGGTTGGGAACGATCCGCCGGCACTCGCGCTCGGTGTGGCTGGTGCTCCACGGAGCCGACAAGGCCGAGTCCCTGCTGCGGGTGCTGCGCACGGCAAGCCACGACCCGGCTTGGCCGGCGACGTTCATACACGAATGCCCGGGCGCGGTGATCTGGAGTGACGCGAGCGCCGAGAGGGGTGGGATGTCGTGAGCGGCCCGACCGCGGCGGGAACGGGGCCTTCGGTGAAGGTGCGACTGGGGATCGTCGGGCTGGGCAGCGTGTTCGAGCCGTATGCGGCTCTGATCCGCGACTTGAAGTACTCCGGACGCGTCGAGGTGGTCGCCGCGTGCGACATCGTCGCCGGCCGTGCCCGCCGGGTTCGCGACTTCCTGCACCAGGACACGGCCTTCAGCACCGACTACGCCGATGTCACCGAACGCGACGACGTGGATGCGGTGCTGGTGCTGACCGCCATGCCGAGCCACGGCGAGATCGCCGCGGCCGCCCTGGCCGCGGGCAAGCATGTGCTGGTGGAGAAGCCGATGTCGATCCACCTCGACGAGGCCGCCGAGCTGGTGGCCCAGGCCCGGACCTCGCCGGGCTTGCTGGTGTGCGCCCCCCACGTGGTGCTGAGTCCCACCTACCAGGCGCTGTGGAAGCGAGTCGTCGACGACGATGAGATCGGGACGGTGCTCACCGCCAGGGCCCGCTACGGATGGTCGGGACCGACCTGGGGGCGGTGGTACTACGACACCGGTGGCGGCCCGCTGTTCGACCTGGGCGTCTACAACATCACCTCGCTCACCGGCCTGATGGGGCCCGTGAAGCGGGTGACGGCACTGGCCGGCACCGCCATACCGCAGCGCGAGGTTGACGGCGAGGTGATCGAGGTCAGCGACTTCGACAACTACCAGGTGCTGCTCGACTTCGGCGACGCCCGCTCCGCGGTGGTGACCACCGGCTTCACCATGCACGAGTACCGCTCGCCGGCCATCGAGCTGTACGGCACTACAGGCGTGGCCCAGATGTTGGGCGACGACTGGGCCCCGCAGGGATACGAGATCGTGCGGGCGGACACGGCCGGCTGGACCACCTACGCCGAGGTCGATCCGGCGTGGCCGTGGACCGCGGGGCTGAGACACCTCGTCGACTGCGTCATCGACTCTGAGAGGCTGCTGATCCGCCCCGAGCACGCCTACCACTGCCTGGAAGTGATGGTCAAGGCGCGGCTGGCCGCGGTCTCGGGCGAGACTCAAGCAGTGTCGAGCACGGTCGACCCGGTGCCGTACGATCCCGAAGCGATCTACGTCCAGCGCGGCGGAAAGGTGGGCCACGACTACCGGATCCGCCGCCACCGCGACGACTAGGGGGCCGAGCGGAGTGGGCACGGGCACCTACGTCATCGGGGTGGACGGGGGCAATACGAGTTCTACTGCGGTGGTGGTGGACGGCTCGGGCACCGTTGTCGGAGTGGGTGACGGCGGCTGCACGGACATCTACGGGGTGGCGTCGCCGCCGCAGGCGCTGGCCGAACTCGACCGGGTGGTGGCAACGGCCCTGGGGCAGGCGGGGCTCGGACCCACCCAACTGCGGTCGGGGGTCTTCAGCCTGGCCGGGGCCGACTGGCCCGAAGATCACGACTATCTGCGCAGCCACTTGGGCGGCTGCTCGTTCGGCTTCGAGCCGCTCGTGGTCAACGACGCCATGGGCGGGCTCAGGCTGGGCTCACCGTTGTGGGAGGGGATCGCCGTCATCTGCGGCACCGGCAACGCGGTGGGCGCCCGCCGTCGCGACGGCACCTGCTTCCACCTCGGTTTCTGGCCCGACACGGTGGGAGCCGCCACCCTCAGCCAGGCGGCCCTCGACGCCGTGCTGCGCCATCACCTGGACCTCGGTCCGCCCACATCGCTCACGGATCGGGCGCTCGGGCTCTATGGTGCGACCGATCCGATCGAACTGCAGCACCGGTTCACCGGCCGGGACGGCCTCGGCCACACCGACCTCGTGCGGATGAGCCCGCTGCTGCTGGATGAAGCCGACCGGCATGACGCGGTGGCGCTGGAGATTGTGACCGCGGCCGGCCGGGCCATGGGCGGGCAGGCCCGGGCATCAGCGGCGCGGATCGAACTCGACATGGCCGGCGCGGTCACGGTGCTGGGCGGCGGGCTGTTCCAGCACCCCACCGCCGTCCTGGTCGACGCGGTGATGGCGGAGCTGCCCGGAGCAGTGGCTCACCGCACGACGCTGCCACCGGTCCTCGGCGCGGTCATGGCCGCACTCGACCAGATCGGCCGCCCGTCCGATCCGCAGGAGTTGAACCGGTCGCTGCGGGATTTCAGAGGCCGAGCGAACAGGCGAGCGAATCCGCCCCATACGGGCGAGGCCGTGGCCCGAGCGGCCCGTGAGCGAAGCGAACAAGAGCGGGAGTGAGACCGCTGCGATACCACGCACTCCCACCTGCTCGCGTACGCTCCCAAGCCTCGGCTACCAGCGGCGCGTAGGGTTTGGTTCCGGTGACCGCGACTCCGATGCTCCGGCAATCTGAAGGTGCGAGATGGCGCGAATCAAGCTCGCCTACATAGGTGGCGGCTCCACCCGAGCCCCCGGCACGATGGCCAGCTTCGCCCATCAGGGCGAGAACTTCGACGGATCCGAGGTTGTGCTGATCGACCTCGACGCTGAGCGTCTCGCTCTCACCAGGGAGATAGCCCAGCGGCTGATGGCGGCCCGGGGCCTTGACATCTCGGTGGAAGCCACCACCGACCGTCTCGCCGGGCTGGACGGCTGCGACGCGGTGCTCACCAGCTACCGCCCGGGCGGTTTCGAGGCCCGTGTGGCGGACGAGCGCATCCCGTTGTCGCACAACATCATCGGCCAGGAGACCCAGGGTCCGGGCGGGTTCTTCATGGCGCTGCGATCGATCGCAGTGATGCAGGACATCCTGTCTGACATCGACAGGGCCTGCCCCGGCGCGGCCATCTTCAACTACACCAATCCGGTGAACATCGTGTCGCAGGCGGTCTCAGACAACTCCGACGCCAACATCGTGTCGCTGTGCGAGGGACCGATCGTCTATCCCCGGATGCTGACCGAGGCGGTGGGCCTCGACCCCGACAAACTCGACGTGGCCAGCGTCGGACTCAACCACGGGTCGTGGTCGGTGACCCACACCTACGAGGGCGAATCGCTCATACCGCTGCTGCGCGAGAAGTGGGAGGAGGAGGCCGAGGTACCGAGGCTGGCCGGCCAGGAACGCAGGATGCTGCAGCTGGCGGCGGCGATGGATTCGGTGCCGAGCGGCTATTTCCAGTACTACTACTTCGAGGAGGAGATCCTCGCCGAGTATCACGCCAAGGCCACCACCCGGGCCGAGGACATCCTGGCCGAGGTGCCGTCGTACTGGTCGCACTACCGCGAGCAGGCCCGGAGCCAGGATCCGCAGCTCGATCCCTCCCGCTCGCGTGGCGGAATCCATGAACTGGAGCTGGCCATCGACTGCATGGACGCGGTGTTCAACAACCGCGACGAGGTCATGACGGTCAACGTGGCCAACTCCGGCAGCATCGACGGGTTCGACGACTCGCTGGTGGTGGAGACCCTCGGCCGCTGCGATGCCGCTGGCGTGCGACCCGTCGAGATGCCGAGCCTGCCGTCACATGTGCGCGGCCTCGTTGAGGCTCTGGCCTACTACCAGCAGGCCGCGGCCGACGCGGCGTGGAGCGGGACGAGCCATGAGGCCGTCCAGGCGCTGGCCTCGCATCCGCTGGTGAGATCGATCGACAAGGCCGAGCGGCTCTATGCCGAGATGGCCTTCGCCCATCGCGACTACCTGCCTGAGAGGCTGATCCCTACCGGCTGAGCCGACCCGGCTCCTTGCCTTCGAGAGCCAGCAGGCCCGCGCCGATGACACCGGCTTGCGGTCCGAGATGGGCCTGCACCAGCGGCGGTGGCTGTGGCCGGCCACGGATGAGTTCGCCGTAGTGCCTGGAGAGCGACTGAGAGAAGTCGCCCTTACTGCTGCCGAGACCTCCGCCGACGATCACCGCCGCCGGGTCGAGCAGTTGCACTGCGCAGGTGAGGGCCGTGGCCACGATCTGTCCCGCCCGGGTCTCGATCGCGGCTCGGTGGCTGGCTGCCTTTCGCTGATCGTCGGAAGCGTCGGCGGCCTCGACCGCGTCGTTGATGGCTCGACCCGAGGCCTGCTCCTCCACGGTCAGTGGCCCTCCAGGATGCAGAGCGAGTGCAGGATCGGCCGGCAGTTCGCCCAGCGCTATCGCCTCGCCCCGGTGGCCGGGCCATAGCCGGCCGTCGATGACGAGGGTGGAGGAGATGCCCGTGCCGATGATCACGAACAAGAAGCTGGCGAGGGTCAGGCCGTGACCGAGCCGGGCCTCCGCCCGGGCCGCGCAGCGCACATCCGAGTCGATCAGGATGGGCAGACCGGATCCGGAGGTCGCCGGCAATGCCTGTAGCGAGGGCAGCACGAGAGCGCTGCTGATCCGCCCGTGGGGCGTGACGTACTCGGGGACACCTACTCCGGCCTGCTCTACGGCCCGGCCGCCTTCTGCTGCCCGTCGGGCCAGCCGGTCGATGAGCGCCAGTGCCTCGGGCGCGCTCTGATCGCCTTCCTGGGTCGGGGTGGCCACGGTCTCGGCGCTGCGGATCGCTCCGTCCTCGTCGACCACCGCGCCGGCGATCTTCGTGCCACCGACATCGATGCCCACCGCGGCCGGCGTCATGCCGTCAACTGGACTCGGGGCCGATGTCGTCGGTGCTGGTCCATCCAGGCCCGATCCCGCACAGCCAGATCGCCTGCGTGCCGCCCGCCGACAGATACGAATGGGGGGTTCCTGGCGGCAGCACCGCGGCGTCGCCCGCATCGAGGTACAGGCAGTTGGCGTCCTCAGCGGCGGGTGTGTTGATCACGAGACGTCCCGAGAGCAGCAGCACGAACTCCTCCCCGGGATGCTGCTCGTCACGGGACGCGGCCCCGGCTCGAAGGTGGCATCGCATCACGGTCAGGTGCTCGGTGGCGGCCAGGAGCGCGAGCTCGAGCGGTCCCCGGGTGCCCCAGGCGAGGTCGTGCTCCCGCACGGGCGTGAGCCGTTGCTCGAGCGCTCCTGCCGCCATGGGCCAGGAACCGAGCAGCCGGCCGTCGACCGTGGCCGTCCTCTCCAGGTAGGGCTGCCTTCGTGCGTAGGCGCTTGACGCCCCGGTGGCGGGGGTGGGCGAGAAGAACTCGAGCACCCGTACGCCCGTGTCCCCGGCGGCGCGGCCGTGGTGCCAGGTGTCCCGCCGGAAGAACACCGCCTCGCCGGCCTTTGCTCGCTGGGTCTCGCCGGTCGAGGGGTCGCTCAGCAACAGCGTGCCGTCGAGCACGTACAGCAGTTCGTCGGCCGCGAAGATCGTGGGGTTGTCCGGGGAGTGCCCGAACCGTCCCCCGGACGGCATCGAGAACTCCAGCACGTGCAGCAGCTGCGACGACAGGTAGACGCGGTCCAGCACGAAACCCGATTCGGTGTCGCCCCAGACATGGCGGGTCCGGTCCGACGCACCGATGACCGTGGGGCGGTCGAACGCCGGGCGCGGCGTCGGGCGTCGTGACGGGGTGCTCATGGCCGGACAGCTTGCCGCTGAAGGGCTGTCGCTGTCACGTCGGCGGTGCCGCCACGGTCGCCGCTAGTGGCCGGTGGCGATGGCGACCACCTCGGACAGCAGGTCGCGGTTGGCGGCCGGGCCGGGCGAGATGATGTTCACGAAGAAGGCGTCGAGAAGGTGCGCGCCGATCAAGTGCTCAAGCTGGCTGCGGCACTCCGCGGGCGTGCCTGCAATCTGGTAAGAGGCAACCAACTCGTCGGTCACGAGTTGGCCGACAGCTTCGGGGCCACCTTCGGTGAACGCCTGCTTCAGGCCGGCGATCTCGGCATCGTTCAGGCCGAGGTTCTTGAGGACCCGGGGTGGGCTGTCCATGATGGCGTAGCCGTAGAGGTGCTTGGCCTCCTCGATCATCTCAGGCCTGTACGCCAGCCGGTCGAGGTAGATGCGAGTGAGTGGGGTGCCGACAGCCGTTCGGGCCCGATCGGCGATGCCGAACGCGTCGGCCAGGTCGGACTTGACCATCAGCACCAGACCGTCGGCGTGGGTCCCGGCCACCGCCAGCATCCGCTCGCCGCGGGCCGCGACCCAGATCGGGATCGAGTGGGTGCCGGTCGTGAGATGGGCGCCCTCCAGCGAGAGTCTGCGTCCCTGCCAGGTGACCGGCTCGCCCCGCCACAGCAGCCGGAGAGCCTCGATAGTGTCGGCCATCATCGCCAGCGGGGCCGATCTCTCCAGGCCCATCGGATGCAGCACCATGGTGCCGCCGGCCACCAACGTAACGAAGGCCCGGCCCCCGCTCATCTCGTCGACGGTGGCGATGGCGGCCGCCGTGGCGGCCGGGTGGCGGGTGTAGGGGTTGGTGACCGCCCCCAGGCGGATGGTGCTGGTTGCCTGGGCCGCCGCGCCGAGCACGGCGTAGACGTCGAGCATCAGGCCCTCGTCGGCCACCATGCAGTAGGCGTAGCCGAGTTCCTCGGCCGTCACAATGGTGTCGATGAGTTCCGCCGAACCCATCGTCGGCACGATCTGGAGGCCGAGCTCAATCTTGCCGGCGGTCACGGTTCGGGCTCGATCCAGGGGTCGTCGACGGGCCTGATGACGACCGGCCCGATGTCGATTCGCCGGTCGGTGCCGACCAGGTCGGCAACCAGTTCGCCCACCCCGGCCGCGGGCATCATCCGGGCCCGAACAGAATCGGGGGCCTTGCCATCCCATAGCTCGGTGTCGATCTGGGCGGGGGACAGTGTGATCACCCGAATGCCGTGGTCCCGACCCTCCAGCCGCAGCACCTCACCCAGCGCGTTGAGTCCTCCCTTGGACGCGGCGTAGGCCGCATTGCCCTCGAATGCTTGCACGGCAGCGATGCTGCTAATGAGCACGATCTGACCCGCGGACTGGCTGAGGGCCTCCCAGCCCGCCCTGGTCAGGGCCATCACCGCGCTCAGGTTGACGTCCAGCACCCGGTGCCAATGGTCCGGGGTGACCTCGGGTGCCGGCGCCTTGTCGAACACGCCCGCGCTGTGAACCATCAAGTCGATCCGGCCGTGCTCGGCGAGGACCTCCGCGACGACCCGCTCGGGCTCGCCGGGCGCGGTCAGATCGGCCGCGATCGGTGTTGCGGGCCCGTCCAGCTCCGAAGCCGCGGCCTCGAGCCGGTCCCGCCGGCGACCCACCAGCACGCATCGGGTGCCGCGAGCCGACAGGGAGGCCGCGCAGGCTGATCCGATACCCGAGCCGCCGCCGGTCACGACGGCCACTGCGGACTCGATGGCGGTCATCGGCCGGTTACCCGAAGAATGATGCGGTCAGCACTTCGTAGTTGATGCGTCCCGCGCTGAAGGTCCGGCCGCTGGCCAGGTTGGTGAGGTGGATCTCGGCCGGGGAGTGCAGCTCGATGGGGATCTCGTAGAAGTCCCGACCGGCGTCCTCGTAGATCTCGATGAAGGGTCGTCCATAGGCCTCGCAGGCGACCGACACCACCCGGTCCACGATCTCGGCGCACTGGGCGTCTTCGGCTTCGACGGTGACGTTGGAGATGCCGCCGTACAGCAGGCTGTCGTTGATGCGCCCCATCGAGATCAAGTCGTCGTCCACCAGGGGTGGCACCACGCCCAGGCCGTAGGCGTAGCGCAGGCCGCGCAGGTCCATGCCCTCCTCGGCCAGGCGGTGAATCGACTGCTCCACGATGCGGGCCGCCACCTGCACCGCGGTCACCAGGCTGCGGTTGGGCGCGAACAGCACGTACAGGTCGCTGGGGGCGACCCGGCATGCGGAGGCGATCATGTCGGCCATGGCCTCCGGGATCGGCTCGGAGGTCTGGATGGCCACCACCGACTCGTGGTGGTCGTCGCGGTAGTCGATCCACTCGAAGTAGTGGTCGAGGCTGTCGCGGTTCAGGGCCCGCCCCGGCCCGGCCAGGATGGCGGCGTGCTCGGTGCCGGGGGCCTGGAGGCGCCAGCCGGCGATCTGCGACGCCACGCAGGCCTCGATGGGGTGGTCGATCATCACCCGCACCGCGGCGAGCATGCGCCCGGCCAGTTCGAAGGGCTCGTAGCTGACGATGCCCAGTCCGCCCAGGCTGGCCACGGTGTAGAGCTGCGCGGCCCGCCAGCCGCCCTTGGCCTCCAGGCCCATGTCGATGACGGTCGTGCCGTTCCCGAGCCGGTCCACCGACACGCCCAGCGCGTCGGCCTCGTCGAGGACGACCCGCACCGTCTTCATTGCCTCACGGTTGACGCTGACCATGTCAGGCGGGGGTGGACTCGCGGGCGCCCAGCGCGGCGTCGACGGGGATGATGGCGCCGTTCAGGTAGCTGGCCTCCGGTGAGGCCGCGAACAGGATGGCAGCAGTGATCTCGGCGGGCCGTCCGAAGCGGCCCTCGGGGATGTGGCGCTGGATGGCGGCCTGAAGGTCGGGGTCCGGCATCCCGGCCAGCAGAGCCTCAGTGGCGATGAGACCGGGCGCCACCGCGTTGACCCTCACTCCCTTGGGGCCGAGTTCCAGGGCCATGGCCCGGGTCAGCCCCTCGACAGCGCCCTTGGAGGCGATGTAGGCGCAGCGGTTGACCACCCCCAGGCGAGCCAGGATGGAGCTGACGTGGACGATGGCGCCCCGGCCCCGCTCCACCATGCCGGCCGCCGCCAGCTGGCTCAGCTGGAACAGCCCTCTCACGTTGGCCTGCCAGACCGTGTCGAAGGCCTCCAGGGACAGGTCGAACATCGAGGAGCGGTCGATGACCGCCGCGTTGTTGACCAGGATCGACACCGGCCCCAGCGAGGCCTCCACCTCCTGAGCGAGCCGGGCCACGTCGGCCTCGCGGCCGATGTCGGCCTGGAACACCTCGGCCGTGCCGCCTGCGTCGGCGATGGCCTCACGGGTGGTGACCGCACCGTCGGCGTCGCTGCGGTAGTTGACCGCGACCCGGGCACCCTCGGCTGCGAACGCTCGGGCGGTTGCCGCGCCGATGCCCCTGGATGAGCCGGTGATCAGCACGGTGTCGCCGTCGAAGCGATCAGGTCTCACGGCTAGCCCCCCGCAATGGTCGCCGCCTCGGCCTCGTCGTCGGCGATCACGGCCAGAACGGTGCCCACGTCCACGGTCTCGTCCTCGTCGACCAGGATCCGGGCCACCACACCGGCGCAGGGCGCCTCCAGGTCGTTCTCGACCTTCTCAGTCTCGACCTCGGCGATCACCTCGCCCTCGACCACATGGTCGCCCTCGTCGACGTACCAGGCCACCACGGTGCCGTCCTCCATGGTCAGCCCCCACTTGGGCAGTATCACATTGGTCGCCATTCAGCTTCTCCTCGTGTTCCGTGCTGTCAGTACTGGGCGGCGCTGCTGATGGCGGCGGCGATGTCGTCGGTGCCGGGGAGCACGATGTCCTCCAGGGGCACCGAGAAGGGGATCGGGGCGTCGAGGCCGTCCACCCGCACCACCGGGCCCCGCAACTCGGCGAAGCACTCCTCGCTGATGCGGGCGCTCAGCTCGGCGCCGAGCCCGCCGATCCTGGGGGCCTCGTTGGCCACCACCACCCGGCCGGTCTTGGCTGCCGAAGCCAGCACGGTGGCCGCGTCGTAGGGCCGGATCGTCCGCAGGTCGACCACCTCGACCGAGACGCCGTCGGCTGCGGCCCTCTCGGCCGCCTCCAGCGCCATCGGCACCATTCGCATGGCCGCCACCACGGTAACGTCGGCACCCTCGCGGGCTACGGCGGCCGCCCCCAGCGGGGTGGTGTAGTACTCGGGGGGCACCTCGGCCCGGCTGCGGTACAGGGCCTTGTGCTCCAGGAACAGCACCGGGTCGTCGCTGTCGATCGACGCCAGCAGCAGGCCCTTGGCGTCGATCGGGTTGGACGGGGCCACGATCACGATGCCGGGCACGTTCAGGAACCAGCCCTCCACGCTCTGGGAGTGGTGCGGCCCGCCGCCGAACCCGCCCCCGCAGGCGGTGCGGATCACCAGGGGCGCCTTGAACTGGCCGTCGAACATGTAGTGGAGCTTGGCCACGTTGTTCACGACCTGGTCGTAGCACTCGGCGATGAAGTCGGCGAACATGATCTCGGCCACCGGGCGCATGCCGACCATGGCCGCGCCCGCGCAGGTGCCGATGATGGCCGCCTCCGACAGGGGCGTGTCACGCACCCGTTCCGGCCCGTACTTGGCCAGCAGCCCCTTGGTCACGCCGAAGTCGCCGCCCATCTCGGCGATGTCCTCGCCGATCAGGAACATCTCGGCATGTTTGTCCATGGCCAGGTCGAGGGCGTTGTTGAGGGCCTGGGTGAAGCTGGCCTTGCGGACCCGGTCCCTGGGCTTGCGGGGGGTGCGGGCCTTGCGTGCCGGGCGGGCAGTGTCGGCGGCGGTCATCGCGACGACACCTCCCAGCCGACGTAGACGTCGGCGGTGGCCTTGTCCGGGTCGGGCGCCGGGCTCTCCAGCGCGAATTCGATCCACTCCTCGATGACGTCGCGCGCACCGAGCTCGATGGAGTCGAGTTCGGCGTGGTCGACGCCCCGCTCGCCCAGCGCCTCGGCGCCCAGCATGATCGGGTCGCGCTCCTCCTTCCAGTACTTGACCTCTGCCTCGGGCCGGAACTCCCCGGCGAAGATCCCCTGCCAGCGCCAGGTCTTGAACTCCAGGAAGCAGGGGCCGGCCCCGGAGCGGATGTGCTCGACCGCCGAGCCCACCGCGGTCCAGGCCTCCACGACGTCGTTGCCGTCGACCTGCCGGCACTCGAAACCGTAGCCCTGCACCATGTCGACGATGTCGGCCGATGCGTGACCCTCGCCCACCGGCATGGAGATGGCGTAGCCGTTGTTGATGCAGGCGTAGAGCACCGGCAGGTCCCAGATGGCCGCCATGTTGAGGCTCTCATGGAACTCGCCCCGTCCCACCGTGCCGTCGCCGATGATGGCGCAGGCCACCCTGCGCTGGCCCCGCATCTTGGCGGCCAGCGCCACTCCCAGCACGGTGGCCATGTAGGAGCCCTCCACCGCGTTGTCGCCGAAGTTCCCCACGGCGGGGTCGGCCGAGTGCAGGCTGCCGCCCTTGCCGCTGCAAACCCCGGTGGCCTTCCCGAACAGCTCGGCCATGATCCGTTCGCCGTTGCCGCCGTGACGCTGCTGGGCCAGGGCGTTTATGCCGTGGCAGCGATGGTCGGGGAAGAAGGTGTCGGTGGCCTCCAGGTGCCAGGCCAACGCAGCCTGAGTGGCTTCCTGGCCGAGTCCGGTGTGCAGCATCCCGGGCACGTTGCCCTTCTCGAACTCGCGCTCGAGCCCCTGCTCGAAGGCCCTTATCAGCCACATGTCGCGGTACAGGCCCAGCAGCGTCGGCGTTTCCATTACGGCTCCTTGGGGTTGGCGATGAACTCCGACCACGGCGTGCGGGCCAGGAAGTAGGCGCCATCGTCCACTGTGCGGAGATAGGTCCGCAAACCGAGCCGGCCGATGGGTTCCAGCCGCAGCGGGTCGATGCGGCCATCGGGATCGCAGATGGCGGCGTCGTAGGCCACCCACACCACCTCGGCGATCACCAGATGGACCTCGCTGAAGATCTTTCCCGGTGTTCCGAGGTCGACCACCTTGCGCACCTCGCACTCGAGGCGGGCCAGAGCCTCGCCGATGGCAGGTGATGTGACCTTGGTGGCCGGCACCGGGGTCCAGCCGGCCAGCTCGTACTCGTCCACGTTGCTCGGCGCCTCCATGGCCACCGTCTCGATCCATTCGCGGAAGACCTCGGTGGTGACGTTCACCACGAAGTCGCCGCTGGCCATCGCGTTGTTGTAGGTGTCCTTGAGCTCCCCGGTCTCCCTGAGGCCCATGGTGATGCCGAGCAGCATCGGATCGCCGGTGAGGGGCAGGTAGTAGCTCATGGGCGCGATGTTGGCGACGCCCTCAGGACTGCGGGTGGACACCATGGCGATGGGGCGGGGCACCACCAGCTGCGACAGCATGAACTGCCGCTCCATCGGCGGGTGCTCGGCCGGGTCGAAGGTGACGGTCCGCTCTTGGTCCACGGTGCTGGTCCCGGCCGGGGTCGCGTGGGTCGCCCGCTCAGGCGCCGTTGGCGGGCCAGTGCTCGCGGTAGCGCCTCACCAGCCAGCGGTTGAACTGCACCAGGGTCTCCTCCTGCCACGAGTAGCGACCGCGGGGCGCGAGATGCGAGTTGAGGCCCTGCTGGGTCATGGCGTCTACGTAGATGTCCTGCTCGTTGAAGTTGTTGACGCCGTCCTCGGCCGCCTTGAACAGGTAGTCGAACAGGGGGTCCTCCAGCGCCGACGGCTCCAGGCAGTAGCCGATGTGGATGGTGATGTTGCCGGCGTCCTGCGGGCTGATGATGAAGTAGGCCACCTCGTCGGGGACGATGGCCAGCGCCAGCGTGGGCGGGATCAGCACGAAGCCGCCCCGCTTGCGCTGATCGGTGGTCAGGTTGGAGAACACGGGCAGGATGCAGCGCTGGGTGGGGTTGAATGAGCTGTCGATGTCGGTGAAGTGCTGGATCCGGCCGATGGCGCCGTCGTTGTCGTCCCAGGGCAGGAAGTCGTTCATGTGACTGGGAGCGAAGGTCTGGAGTGGGCCGTGCAGCCGGCTGGCGTGGTAGGGGTCGTTGAAGTTCTCCATCATGACCTTCCAGTTCCACGGAAGGTCCGGGATCGTCTTGCCTCCGAGGGTGGTCGTCGACTCCAGCCCGTAGTTGGTGAGCATGTCGTCGATCTTGGTCATGGTCGGCCCGAAGGGCGGGGCGTCGTGGTCGAAGTTGGCCATGATGAACCCCTGCCAGATCTCCACCTTCAACTCGGGCAGGTTGTGATCACTGCGGTCGAAGTCCACCGCGCGCTCCATAGCCGGGGTGCCGAGCAGCGCACCGTCGAGCCCGTAGGTCCAGTGGTGATAAGGGCACGTGAAGCGGCGGCAGTTGCCCGATCCCTCCGCGATGACCATTCCCCGGTGGCGGCACACGGCCGACATCACCCGCAACTCGCTGTCGGAGTCCCGAGCCGCGATCAGCGGCTCGCCCGCGATGGTGATGCAGCGGAAGTCTCCCGGCTCCTTCAGCTGGTCGATCCGGCCCACGCACAGCCACTCCCGCCGGAAGATGGCCTGCCGTTCGAACTCGTAGAACTCCGGTGACGTGTACAGCACCGGCGGCAGCAGCCGGGCCTCGTCCACTGGCCCGACCGACTCGTCGAAGCTGGCCAGCAGGTCGTCGGTCAGCACTGTCATGGATCGCTCCTTGCGGTGGCGACGCGCCTTCGGGGGCCGGTCAGCGCGCCGGTTGAACCTAGTTGGCCGGATCGAGCGGCTTCACATCGGGAGAGGCGGGGACGCCGTCGCTTTGAAGCGCCCTACCGAGATGCAGGCAGAGGGCGTCGTTGTGGTGAGGGGCGACGATCTGCACAGCTGCGGGACGGCCTTCGTCCGACCCGACGGGCACCACCAGCGCGGGATTGCCGGTGACGTTGAACGGCAGGAAGTTGCGGGCCACCTTGTCGAGCCACAGCCGGTCGCCGTCATCGAAGAACGTGGCCGGATTGGGCGCCGAGGTGGGCGTGGCCGCGGTGACCAGGACATCCACCCGCTCGAAGGCCGCGTCGAGGTCGCGCTGGACCAGCTCGCGGGCCCGCAGAGCCCTCAGGTAATCGGCGGCGCTGGTTCGGGCTCCGGCCGCGAGACGGCAAGCGGCCGAGGGCGTGAACTCGCCGATGCGGTGGAGGTTGCCGGCGTGGTGCGCGGCGAACTCCACCACCGTGATGACCCAGGCGATGATGCCGGCCAGCTCGGCGTGGGGGAACGGCACCGTCTCGACCGTGCAGCCGGACTGCTCCAGTAGGGCGAGCGCAGCCGACAGGGCCTGGGCCACTCCCGGTGAGGAGCCCTCGGGTAGCCATCCGTCGGGAACCCCGACGCGCAGACCCTGCACCGATGCCCCGATCGCCCGGTAGTCACCGACGGTGCTCGTCGACGAGTACGGGTCGGCCTGGCTGCGGCCCGCGATGACGCTCAATACCAACTCCAGATCCTCGACGGTCCGGGCCATGGGGCCGACATGGTCCAGCGTCCATGACACCCCGAACACGCCGTCGCGGGGCACCCGGCCGAACGTCGGCTTGAGGCCGCTCACGCCGCAGTACGACGACGGCACCCGGATGGACCCGCCGGTGTCGCTGCCGAGTGCCACCGGGAAGATCCCGGCGGCCAGACCGGCTGCCGAGCCCGAGGAGCTGCCCCCCGCCCACCGGCCCGGCGCGGCGGGATTGGTCACGCCGTCACCGGTCTCGTCGCCGAAGGCGAACTCCGGGGTGGTCGTCTTGGCCAGGATCACCGCGCCGGCATCCCGCAGCCGGGCCACGACGGCGGCGTCGGCGGGAGGGACGCGGCCCGCGTACAGATTGGATCCCGCTGTCGTGGCCAGACCCGCCGTATCGATGATGTCCTTCACTCCGACAGGGACGCCTTCCAGCGGCCCGGCGTCACCTCTTCGCCACCGTTGGGCTGAGCGTGCCGCCTGTTCTCGGGCCGCGTCGTCGTCGCGGGTCACAGCCGCTCCGATGTCGGTGTCGTTGATGCGGGTGAGGCAGGCGTCGACCATTTCGACCGGGTTGAATGCTCCCGTCTGGTAGCCATCCAGTAGTGCTGCAGCACTGAGGTCGGTCAGGTCGCCTCCAACCTTGGCAGGTTCGCTCTCCGGCGAGGGACGGGGCTCCTCGACGGTCCCGGATGCAGTCCGGGCCTTTGGCGGCCCGGCTTCAGAGATCCAGCGATCGCCTGCCGCGGGACCGACGGTGTTGGGGAACGGCTCGCTCAGCGATCGCAGCGCGGCGAGCTTGTCGCCCAGCGTGGCCTGGGCATTGGCCGCCAGATTCAGAATGTCCTCGGGGATCGCGCTGCATCCCCTGGTGACCGCCCAATTGTCAACCACGCCCGGTCTTTAGTTCCAGTCTCCCGGTGACCACACGAGCGGGAAGACTTCGCCGAAGGAATCGAGGGCCTGGCCCGTCTGGGGGTGTTGCTCGGCCAGGCCAGGAGGGTCGGGCACCATCTGCCCTGTTCGCTGGATGTACCGGGCCTCAGGGCCGGCAAAAAGCGCGGCATAGGCCCGCCGGTCGTGTTCGAGGGTCACTCCCTCGGCCGTCCCGTGGAGCAGGTTGCCGTGGAAGAGGATCACGTCACCGGGCCGGTAATCCCAGCCCATGATGTCGAACGATCCGCGATCGCGAGGCACGTCGGGGGTGGGAGGCATCGACTTGTCCATCACCACGCCGCGGTAGGCGAACCCCGAACCCCCCTTCTCGTAGACGCCGCGCTTGCGAGCCAGGGCCATCCGGAGAGCGTTCTCCTCGTCGGACATGTCGGGGTCCCGGCCCACCATCGGCCGGTATGTGACGTTCCAGCGGTGCGATCCGCGGACCACTTCGAGGCTGGCCGGGCGAGGCACCCGGTCCGGTGATGCCCAGGCTCGCACCAGGTGGTGGCCCTCCACGTTGTGATAGCTGGTGTCCTGGTGCCACGGGGTCGGGGCCATGAACCCTGCCCTCCGGAAGAACATCTGGTCCATGTAGAAGCGCACGGGAGCGCTGAGCACCGAGCCCACGAGACCGCCGACGGGTGAGTCGTTGGCGAACCGGCGAAGGCTGACGGACCGGGCAGCCAGCAGCTGGTCGGCCCGCACGGTCGCCCCCTGGGCGACAACCTCGCTGGACATGTGGTCGCGCTGGGCGTAGCACTCCTCCAGGCCGTCGGCGATCAAGTCCACCCACTCAGGGGCCAGCACGCCTTCGAGCAGCACCGCTCCATCGCGGTGGAACGCCTCGCTCTCGGCGTCGGTGACGTCTCTCAGGGGCGGGGCCGAGGTCATCGGCCGCCGCCTTCGTAGGCGACCGCGGCCGCGAAGCGGTCGGTGCTGATGTCCTCGAGTCTCCATCCCGGAATGCCAGCGAGCCGGACAGAGCCGCTGGTTGCGCCGGCCCTCACTTCCTGCGGGATCTCGAAGCGGGACACGTCCAGCGAAAGGCCCATGCCGTGGGCCTTGCTAAGTGCTTCCTTCATCGTCCAGAGCCTGAAGAACAGGTGGAGCCGATCCCGGTCGTTCGCCGCGGACAACTCATGCTTCTCGTTGGGGCCGAACACTGCGTCGATCAACTCGTCGAGGTTCCGGTGGGGAAGCCGCTCCTCGACATCGATCCCGACCTGCCGGCCGGACGCTAGGGCGATCAGGCCGTGGGCGCCGCTGTGGCTCACGTTGAAGCTGATCGGAGCGCGCCGCCTGCGCACGATGGCGTACGGCTTGCCGTGCTGTGAGGTCCGGAAGGCGAGATGCTCGTTGCGGCAACCGAGTTCCTGGCACAGCGCGGATCGGAGTGCAGCCCGGCACAGCGTGAACCGGTGCCTCGGACTCTCGTACACGAACCGTTCACGCCGGCGCTGCTCGGTGCTGTCGAGCCACTGCAGGGCGCGTTGCTCGCGCCCATCGCCGGTCGACAGGTCTACATGCAGTACGCGGACATCATCGATGGCGCGGAACGCAGTGAACCAATGCTCTGACCCCTCAGCTGCCGGGGGGACCGGCGCGAGGAGCTTCCCGGACGGGAGAGGAGTCAGGAGACCTCCGCGTCAGCCCTACTGGGCGTCCAGATACGCGATCAAGTCGCTCGGCGTCAAGAGCTCTGCGAACTCTTCGGCCGGAATGTCGACGCCGAACTCCTCGCACACGAGCCTCCAGAACGCCACCACATCCGTGGAGCTGACTCCTGCGTCGACGATGTTGAGATCCGGGGTCAGCGGCGAGCCTGCCTCGCGGCCCTCGATCTGGAGGTTCGCGTCCACAAGTGCTCGAATCCGTTCTTCGGTGGATGACATCCTGGTTCCTTTCGTTGCTGTGAGGGAACGTCAGCGGGAGCCTAGTGACACCGCTGCTCATGTCAATTCAATTTTTTTGAACCAACCGGATTTAGTGGCTCCACCCAGTGGCGGCGGCGCTCGAACGGGTAGCCCGGCAGCGATATACGGGATCGGACTTCACTCTCGAACAGCTCGCGGAAAGCCACATCACCTCCGGCCTCGTAGTCGGCCGCGACGGCCTGCACCGGGCCGGCCTCATGGTCCTGAGCCTTCTGCGCCTGCCCGGCCGCAACCGCCTGCAGTCCTTGGCGCAGGGACTCGACATCGCTGAACAGCACTGCGGCGCGACATGAGAAGTGGGTGCGTCCCACGCTCGCGGTCCACGCCATGTCGGCCAGCAGCTCTTCAGGCGAGAGGCTCGCGGGCGCGGGTTCGGCGCTGCGCTGGTCGAGCCATGAGAGGTAGCGGCCAGCCAGCTCGTGGAGGGCCTCATCGGATCGCGCCGACAGCGGAAGCAGCCGTGTCCCGGGGACCGGCTGCGAGACGCCGGCCGTTCCCGCTCCGGGCCCCGCGTCCTGACCTTCCAGCACCAGATGAGCATTGGCGCCGGAGATCGCGAAGGAGCTCACTGCGGCCAGCCTGGGCCGCGTGCCGGATTCCGGCCAATCCGTCGCCTCGGTGGTGACCCGCACCGGCAGCCGCTCCCAGTCGATCTGGGTACTGGGTTCGGTCAGGTGCAGGTGCCTGGGGATCCTCCCCCGGTTCATGGCCAGCACCGTCTTGATGACACCGGCCACAGCCGACGCGCACTCCAGATGGCCGATGTTGGTCTTCACCGATCCGACCAGCAGGGGCTCCTCGGGGTCGCGGCCGCGGCCGTAGACGTTGGCGGCCGCGTTCATCTCGACCGCGTCGCCGAACGGCGAGCCCGGCCCGTGGGCCTCCAGATAGTCCACTTCCGCGGGCATTGCTCCCGCTCGCTCCAGGGCCTGCTCCATGGCTTGCATCTGCGCGGGTCCGTTGGGCTGGGTGAGGCCCAGGCCGGTCGCGTTCTGGTTCACCGCGGTGCCCCGGACTACGCCCCAGATCCGGTCGCCGGCGGCGACGGCATCGGCGAGCCGCTTGAGCACGATCATGCCGCATCCCTCGCCCCGGACGTAGCCGTCCGCGGCGGCGTCGAAGGCCCGGCACTGCCCGCTGGCCGACAGCATGCCGGTCTCTTCGAGGAACTTGGCGATAGACGGGGACAGGACGGCGTTGGCCCCTCCGGCCAGAGCCATGTCCACTTCGTCCTGCTGCAGCGCGGTGACCGCGTGGTGAATGGCGACCAGCGATGAAGCGCAGGCCAGGTCGAACGGCACGGCCGGTCCGGCCAGGCCCAGAGTGAAGGCGATCCGCCCGACGGCCACACTCGAGGTCGTGCCGAAGTAGCTGTCGCCCCGGCCGGCCGCGGCGATCACCCTGCGGTACTCGCTGCTGCCGCCGATACCGGCGTACACCCCGGTGCGGCTTCCCTTCAGGCTGGACGGATCGATGCCGCCGTCCTCGAGTGCCTGCCACGTCGTCTCCAGCAGCATCCGCTGCTGGGGGTCCATCATTCGGGCCTCGATGGGCCTGATCCGGAAGAAGCCCGCGTCGAACCGGTCGATGCCTTCGACGAACGCTCCGATCCGGCTGCCGGGATCCGGGTTGTCCGGATCCCCGGCGGAGCCATTCCAGGGACCGGGATCCCGACGCCCGTCGGTGACCGCGTTCTCGCCTGCTTCCAGGAGGCGCCAGAAGCTGTCCAGGTCGGGCGCCCCGGGGAACCGGCAGGCCATGCCCACGATGGCGATCCCCTGATTGCCGGTCATGCTCGGCGGCGCGACCCGCGTAGGGCGGTCCTGCACGGCGGCGGCCGCTGGGGCACGGTCGCTCCTGTCTGCCTGCTCCGGTCGGCTGGGCCGCTCCGGTTGTGTCGGCTGCTCCGGCCGGCTCGTCGACTCGGCGGGGCCGGGGTCGGCCGGGGCCTGTATGGCGAAGCGCCCGCCGGCACCGGTATCGGCATGTTCGATCGTGCCCAGTTCGGCCAGCTCCGAAGCCAGATGGGCGGCGAGGCTCTGAACGCTGGGATAGTCGAACACCACGGTGTTGCCCGCCGAGTAGGCGCCGGCGAAGCCGCGGTTCACGCGGTTCCTGAACTCCACCGCCATCAGCGAGTCCATCCCCAGCTCGGCGAACTCGGCCGAGGGAGCGGGCAGGTTGGACAGGCGCATCACCGCCTGCAGTTCCCGTCGCAGGAACTCGGCCAGGATCTGCTCGTGCCCGGCCGGGGGCGCCTGGCCCAGCTCCGAGAGCAAGTCGGCCTGCGACTGGTCATGCCCGTCCGAACGGCTGGCCGCGGCCAGCAGATCCTCGACGAACGATGAGCGATGCTGGTCGCCCTCCGCGACCACCTGCCAGTCCACCGCCGCCACCATCGGTGCGGTCGGATCCTGCCGGACGAGCCGGTCGAAGGCTCTCAGGCCCTGCTGGGGGGTGATCCAGCCTGTTCCCGCGGCCTCCAACTGCCCGGCGATCCGTTCCCGTTGCTCCTCGGCCTCGCCGAGGCCCGACCACGCGCCCCACGCGATCGACTGTCCGGCGAGGCCAAGCGAGCGGCGGTGAGCTGCCAGCGCGTCGAGGAAGGCGTTGGCGGCGGCGTGGTTGGCCTGGCCGGGATTGCCCAGCACGCCGGCCACGCTCGAGAACAGCACGAAGAGGTCGAGATCCAGGTCCACGGTGGCGCGGTGCAGCTGCCAGGCCCCCAGCACCTTGGGCCACAACACCTGCTCGAACCTCTCCCAGCTCTGGTTCGGGATGGAGGCGTCCGACAGCACGCCCACGCTGTGGATCACCCCGCCCAGCGGCGGCAACGTGCCGGCGATGCGGGTCAGCATGGCGTCCACCGCGGCCGCGTCGGTCATGTCGGCCAACTCGACGCTCACCGCGACGCCCCGCTCGCGCAACTCGGCGATGACGGCCGCGGCATCGGGGTCGGGGTCGCGCCGACCGTTGAGCACGATGGCACCGGCCCCGCGGTCGGCCAGCCACCCCGCCACTGTGCAGCCGATTCCACCCAGGCCGCCCGTCACCAGGTACGTCCGGTCGCCGCGCAGTCGGCCGGTCTCCAGCGGTGACGCGGCGAAGACGATCTTGCCGATGTGGCGGGCGGCCTGCATGAACTTCATGGCCGAGCCGGCTTCCGCCAGCGACCACCGGGTGTGGGTCAGCGGTGTCAACTCGTTGGCCGCCAGACGCTGCATCACCCGCCTCAGCGCTTCGCCCGGCTGGGCGGGGTCGTGCTCCTTCAGCACGTCCAACTCCAGGATCCAGTAGCCCACGTCTGGCCGCGCCTCCGACATCTCGTCGGGGCTCAGGATGTCGACCCTGGCCAGCTCCACGAACCGGCCACCGCGGGCCAGGCACGACAGGCTGGCGTCGATGAAGCCGGGGCCGGTCAGGCTGTTGAGCACCACGTCGACGCCGGTGCCCCCGGTGGCTTCGAGGATCTGCTCGCCGAACTTCGTCGAACGGCTGTCGTACACGTGCTTGACGCCAAGCGATCGCAGGTAGGCCTGCTTCGGAGCGCTGGCGGTCGCGAACACCTCGGCTCCCGCGGCCTGGGCCAGCTGGATGGCGGCCAGGCCCACTCCGCCGGCGCCGGCGTGAATGAGGACCTTCTCGCCGGAGTCCAGACCCGAACAGTCGAACGACAGGGCGGCTGACACGAACGCGGTCGGCATCGTCGCCAGTGCAGCAGCCGGGAGATCGGGCGGGGCGGGGGCCACCATCTCCTCACAAGTCACCGCCTCCGAGGAGAAGGTGCCGAAGGCCAGGCCGACCACCCGGTCGCCCTCCTGCACCGTCGTCACGCCCGGCCCGACCTCGAGAACCCGCCCGCAGAACTCGCCTCCCAGTAGGCCCTCGTCGATCACGCCCAATGAGCGGAACATGTCCCAGAAGTTGAGCCCGGTGGCCAGCACGGCCACACGGACCTCGCCGGCCGCCAGCGGATGGTTCGGCGCGGCTTCCACACCGATCGCCTCCAGCGCGCCCTGAGGGTCGGGTTCGAGCAGCCAGGCCGACTCGCCGGCCGGCTCGGGCAGGCTCAGGCGCTCGGTGCCGGTGGAGGTCCGCACCAACCGGGCGGTCTGGCGGCGCCCGGTGCGGTAGGCGATGTGCGTTTCGGGATCGGGGTATAGGAACTCTTCGGAGAGGTCGGGCAACGCCATGTTCTCGGCAGGGTCCAGGTCGATCATCCTCGGCTGCAGATGGGCTGCCTCCCGGGCCGCGACCTTTCCGAAACCCCACAGCGCCGAGCCGGCCAGACCGTCGACGCGTTCGTGCTCAAGCACCTGGCCGCCCCGGGTCACGAACCACATTCCCTTGGCCACGGCCACATCGGCGTCGGCGAGGCCCTGCATGAGCGCGAGCGCGGTCGCAGTGACCCGCCTCACGTCGGTTGCCAGTTCACCGGTGGCGGCCTGGGCGCCACGGTTGTCCAGGGCGGTGAAGTGCCCCACCCCGCTCAGGGGCACCTCCGGCGGGAGGCTCTCGAACAGGGCGAGCCAGTCGGAGCGCCGTTCCATATCGATGGCGGCTCTCGAGATCCCGATGGATTGGGGTGCCGGAACCTGCTCGGGCTCTGCCTTGTCGGTGGCCAGCACGACGGTCTGGTTGCGGGCTGCCAATCGGGCCGCCAACTCGCCGGCCACTCCGGTCTGATCGGCAGCCAGGACCCACACTCCCGGGCGCTCGGTCACCTCGGCCGGACCCTGCGCCAGGATCACGCCCCGATCGGGCTCCTGGTCGGGATCAGACTCGTCCGCTCCCAGGACTTCAGCACCGTCGAAGCCGGCATCGATGAGCGCCTGCCGCCAGACGGCGGGGCCGGCCAGGGCGTGGTGCGGCCGGCAGGAATCGGCGAAACGCCACCAGCCGTCCAGCTGCCCGAAGGTCAGGTCCAGCCAGCCCTGTCCCCGGAGGTTCTCGAGGGCCACGAGGTGGCCCGACGGTGCCAGCAGGTTCCGGCAGTGCTCCAGCGTCTCGGACAGGTAGCGGGTGGCGTGCAGCACGTTGGACGCGATGAGCAGGTCGTAGCTGTGGTAGTCGAAGCCTTGGGCGGCCGGGTCCTTCTCGATGTCGAGCACCCGGTACTCGATGCTTGCCTCGCGGCCGCCGAAGCGCCCCTCGGCTTCAGCGAAGAAGCCGGCGGAGACGTCGGTGTAGGTGTAGTCCAACCGCCCCGCGGGCAGCTCCGGCAGCACCGCGGCCGTGGCCGAGCCGGTGCCCGCACCGACCTCGACCACTCGCAGTCTCCGGTCCTCGGGCAGCTGTTCCAGCAGGGCCGTCACCGCGTCGGCCAGCATCTGGTTGGCCGCCCTTGCCACCGGCGCTTTGAGATACAGGTCGGCCGCAGTGGGCTCACCGCTGCTGAACAGCAGCGCCAGCGGGTCGGCGTCGCCCTTGAGCACCTCGGCCAGGGCGCCGGCGCTGCGCCGGAACAGACCGATCTCGGTCGAGCCGTGCTCGTACCGGCCGGCCATCTCAACCGCGAACTCCTCCGGGTCCCGAGGCATCTCTGGTGACAGGGAACCGATGGATCCAGACTTGACAACGAAGGCGTCATCCGCGGCCTCCACCACGCCTGCTCGGGCCAGCAACTCGAACAGCCGGCGGAAGACGCGGCCGTGCTCGTGCAGCACTCCGAGTTGCTGGCGCAGGCTGTCGGGCTCGATCTCGGTGCCCTCGGTGCGCTGCCAGCCCAGGCGTTCCAGCGCCTGCAACGCATAGCGCCACGACAACCGCTCCAGGTCGGTCAGCAGGCTGGCCCGGCTGGTTGTGTCCACCGCGGCGGCCTCCAGGTACGCCGCGAACGGGTTGGAGCGGGCTGCTACCACCGCAGGGCTTGGAAGGAAATCGGCGGGTACCACCCCGTCGGGCAGGGGTCGGTCCCGCCACCCGACCTCGTACAGCAGGTCGTCGAGCCCTTCGGAGGCGGAGAGCAGAGCCGCCCGGGTGGCCTGCTTGACCGTGTAGGAGTCCAGGCCGCCGATACTGGCGCCGTCGAGGGTGTAGAACCGCAGGTCGGCCGCGATCACCTCGCGGGGCCCGGCCGGTTCGCTCTCGGTGTCGCCCCCCGGCTCGCGAAGGCGGGCATGGCAGAGCAGCCGGTCCGGGAGCGGGCCGTCGAGCCACAGTCGCTCCCATCCGAACGGCAGGTAGGGAGAGGCGTCCTCCGCGCCGGTGGTGCGCCGAGCGGCGGCCATCACCTGGAAGCAGCCGTCGAGGAGGAGCGGGTGCATCACTGCGCCGCCGCCGTCCACGCCGACGGGCAGCGTCAACTCTCCCAGCGCCTCGCCGTCGCCGACCGACAGCGAGTGCAGCGTGCGGAACGATTCGCCGAGGTCCACTCCCGCATCGGCCCGGGCCCGGTAGAACTCCGCGATGTCGACCGCGGTGAGATCGGCTCCGAGTCGCTCCAGTTCGAGTGGTTCGGATCCGAGCGATGGGCTGGTACCGGACGACACCTGACCCTGGGCGTGCAGAGTCCATCCGTCCTCGCCGTCGGACCGGCTGAACACTTCGAATCGGCGTGGTGCCGCCCCGTCGGCGGGGTCGAGCACGAACTGCACGCTGCGCCCCGCCGCCTCGGCGGCGTCCTGCGGATCGTCCTCTTCGAAGATCATCGGGCTGTGGAGTTGAAGGTCCTCCACTATCAGCGACCTTGAATCACCCGGCGGTTCGCAGGCCGCCGCGGCCATCGAGCCGTACAGCGCGCCCGGTGTGATCACCCGCCCGTACACCCGGTGGTCGTCGAGCCACGCCGGGTCGGACCGGAACATCTCAGTGGTGTAGAGGGTCTCGCCCCGCGGCGAGTCGTGGCGTGTTCCCAGCAGCGGGTGGCCTGCGGTCTGCCTGCGCCGACGTGGAGGCTCCACCCAGTGGCGCTGGTGCTGGAACGGGTAGCCGGGAAGGGGGACGCGGCGCCGGCTCTCGGTTGAGAAGAGGCCCTCGAACGACAGGTCGACTCCGGCGCCGTAGGCGGCCGCCACCGCGTCGAGGAAGCCGCTGCCGTCGAGCGGGTCCGGCTTGCCTGCCGACGGTTTCCGCATGCTGGAGGCGATGGCCGGCTCGGCCGTGCCGGGCTCCTGGGGCCATGCGGTCGCGACGGTGGGGCCCAGCACCGTGTCGGGACCGATCTCGATCACCGTGTCCACGCCCATGGCGGCCAGCGTCTCGACACAGGCGCGGAACGCGACCGGGGCTCGGGCCTGGCGCCGCCAGTACCGGCCGCCGAGAGCCTCGCCGGCGTCCACCGCCTGGCCGGTCATGCTGCTCACGTACGAGACCGACGGCGCCTCGGTCTCGATGCTGTCGACCACCGCCTCGAGATCGTCCAGGGCCGGCTCCACCAGCGCGCTGTGGTAGGCCGGGCTCTTGCGCAGCCTGCGCACCCACACCTTCTCGGACTCGAAGCCTTCGAGAAGGCTCTCGACCTTGGCGGCCGGGCCGCTGACCACCTGGTGCATCCCGTTGTCGGCGGCCACGCTCGCCGGTGAGCCCCCGGTCGAGGCGTTGAGCTCGGTGACCGCAGCTGCCACCCGCTCCGGGGTGGCGAACACCGCGGCCATGGCACCGTCGGTGGGCAGCCGGCCCATGAGCTCGCCGCGGGCGGCCGCGAACCGCAGGCCGTCCTCGAGGCTGAACACCCCGGCGGCATGGGCGGCCGCGATCTCTCCGAGACTGTGTCCGACGACCACATCGGGCTGGACTCCGACACTGGACCAGAGGCTGGTCAGGGCGCACTCGATCGCATAGATGCAGGGCTGGGTCCAGGCCGGATCGTCCAGATCTTCCGCATCGGCGCCGGAGCCGAACATCACCTCGAGCATGGAGACGCCGCGCTCGGCTCGCAGCACTTCGTCGCAGCGGTCGAGGATGGCCCGGAAGACCGGCTCGGAGTCGTAGAGGGTGCGGCCCATGCCTACCCACTGGCTGGCCTGGCCCGTGTAGGCGAAGGCAACCCTGGTGGCCGCCCGGCGGGGCGGCTCGTCGCCCTCCGCGAGCACTGTCAGCCCTGCCTTCAGAGAATCCCCGTCCGAGAACACCACACCGGCCCGCCGGGCGAGGTGGCTCCGCCCCACCCCTGCGGTCCAGGCCGCGTCCGCCAGCAACTGGTCTGCCTCCTCGCCGTCGGACGGATCCTCGAAGCGCTCCTCGAGCCACCCCACGTAGCGGGTCGCCAGATCACTCAGGGCCTCACCGGTCTTGGCCGACAGTGGCAGCAGACGGGCGGCGCGAGCCTTCAGAGCGGTTGCTGGGTCGCCCATCCCGGCCGGCGCATCGATGGCGACGGGTCTGGACGGTCCACGCAGCCAGCGCTGCGGGTCGTTGCCCTCGACGGCGGCGTCCGGGGCTCCGTATCCCTCCACCACCACATGGGCGTTGGTGCCAGACCAGCCGAACCCGCTCACCCCGGCCAGCGGCCGGCGCTCGCCGTGGCGGGGCCAGCCCGTGGGCTCCGCGGTGACTTGCATCGGCAGCCGCTCCCACGGAATCTCGGGATTCGGGTCACGGAAATTGAGATGGGAGGGGATGACCCCTCGCTTCATGGCCAGCATCACCTTTATCAGGCTCGCCGCGCCGGCAGCCGACTCCAGATGGCCGACGTTCGTCTTGACCGACCCGATCAACAGAGGGCGGTCCCGCCCGGCGCAATAGGCCATGCCGGTGGCCTCGGCCTCGATCGGATCGCCGACCGGCGTGCCGGTGCCGTGGGTCTCCACATAGTCCACGTCCGCAGGCGCGACGCCCGCCCAGGCCAGCGCATCGGCGATCACCTGCTGCTGGGCCTCGCCGTTCGGGACGGTGAGACCCTGGCTGGCACCGTCCTGGTTCAGCGCCGTGCCCCGGACCACACCCCAGATCCGATCCCCGTCGGCCTCGGCGTCGCTGAGGCGCTTCAGTACCAGGATCCCGCAGCCCTCGCCCCGCACATAGCCGTCGGCCGCCGCGTCGAAGGTCTTGCATCGCCCGTCGGGCGCCAGCATCCCCGCGTTGCCTCGCAACTCGAAGAGCCGGCCCGACAGGATGGCGTGCACCCCGCCGGCCAGGGCCAGGTCGGCCTCGCCCCGCTGGAGTCCGGACACCGCCTGGTGCACCGCCGCCAGCGACGACGAGCAGGCCGTGTCCACGGCCATGGCCGGGCCCCGCAGCCCGAGCGCGAAGGCGACTCGCCCGATGGCGGTGTTGAACGAGGTCCCGGCGACGGAGTAGAGGCTGGCCGCGGGCTCGGCGGTGTCGTTCCCGTCGAGCACCAGGGCCCGGTACTCGTTGTTGCTTATGCCCGCGTAGACGCCGGTGCGGCTGCCCCTGAGCCCGTCCGGGTCGATGCCGGCGTCCTCCAGGGCCTGCCAGCTGACCTCCAGCATCAGCCGCTGTTGCGGGTCGAGCAGTTGGGCCTCCACCGGCGATATGCGGAAGAAGGCGGCATCGAACTGGTCGATCCCGTCGATGAAGGCCCCGAACCGGCACGCGCTGTTCTGCACCGCAGGGTCGGTGAACAGCTCACCGACACGTCCCACTCCGGAACCCGGCACGCCCTCGGTGACGGCGCTGGCGCCTTCGTCCAAGAGCCGCCAGAAGGCGGGTACATCGGGCGCGCCGGGGAAACGGCACGCCATGCCCACAACCGCTATCGGCCCCTGTGGCCGCCCAGCGCGTGGTATCGAGTCAGGCAAGGCCGATCGGCTCCAGGAACTTGCGCATAATGGCCACACAGTTGTCCGGCTGCTCCAGCTGGAGGAAGTGCGTGGCGTCGGGCAGGAAGTCGTAGTCCACTGTCAGCATCTCGCCGAAGTCCAGCGTCGGAAGGTACGAGTAGGGCAGCGTCGGATCGGCGCCGATCACCTTGGTCGGGCATTGCAGAGCATCCAGATCGACCAGCACCGCGAAGATCCTGGCATGAGCCATGATCTGCGCCTCGTGCTCCCGGGGGAAGCGGAGTTCGAAGCCGGAGCCGTTCTCAGCCTCGCGCAGGGTGGTGCTCGCCATCAGGTGATGAACACCGGGGACCATTTGCCTGAACGGGGGCAGGAAGGCGAGCAGGTCGGCGTAGGCCTCCAGGGTCTTGAACTGATAGGTGCGCTGCTCGGCCATCTTGGCGGCGCGCTTGATGGCCTCGTCGAACTCGTTGCGGGTCTCCACCGGCTTGCGCAGGGGGGGATCGAACAGGACGAGAGCCGAGAACCGGCGACCTTCGGTGGTGGACAGCAGGGGCGCCAGCGACGACACCGAATGGAATACGCCCACTTGCGGCTTGGCGCCGAAGTGGCTGTCGATGGCGTCGAGGACCCGGTCATGGTCGTCGACGAAGGTGGGGACGGTGTGGTCCGACAGTGGACTGGCCGCGTTCCAGCCGTGGCTCCTGAGGTCGTAGACGACGACGTCGAACTCGTCTGTCAGCAGCGACCAGAACGGGTAGTAGAGATCAATCGAGAGACCGATGCCGTGGCTCAGGACGAGCCTGGTTCCCTCCGGGTTCCCGTGCCGGCGCACGGCAATGGTGGAATCCCCCTCCACCGGTACCTCGTGGACCGACAGTGGCTCGGGAAGGATCCAGTCAGCTTCCGAGGCCATCGGGTGGATCGTACCGGGTGCCGGGGCCGGCCCCGAAGGCCGGGCTAGCCCGTCTCGCTGACTTGTACCGTCACGACATCGAGCCCATGGAACTTCTGGTGGTGCACCGACGAGGCGTAGTGCTTCAGCAGCCTGAGTGAGATCTCGCCCTCCTCCATGCCCGCCGCGCTCTGAGACTCCTCGCCCAGGTGGGCCAGCCGATCCTCGAGGTTCTGCTCGTCGAACACGGCCAGGAACTCCATCTCCACAACCGTGCCGCTGTGACGGGCCACGACGATCAGGCTGGGCGCGCCGTCAACGGAGCGGTCGCCTCCCTGTTGCAGCAGGCTTGCCAGTGTCTCATCGCCCGCCGAGCGAAGTCGCTGTGCCGCAGGCTCGTCCCATCCGATGTCGGCCGCGAAGCCGCGGAGGAACTCGTCGATCTCGCGGACGGCCGATGGGTGCAGGTCGACCCGCAGGCGCGCCCGCCGGCCCCGGCTCGTCAGCTCCACGAACTGGGTAATCAGCACCGCGACGAGAGCACCGGCCAGCATGCCGTTGTCGAGCAGCGGCCCCCATGTCTCGCCCATCAGGTCTGCGCCGATGGTCTGGTTGTCCAGGCCGACGCCCACCGAGAACGCGATTCCCACGGTGAGGGCCTTGCCCCGGTCGAGGCCGTCACTGACCACGGTCTGGATGCCGCTGACGAAGAGGATGCCGACGGCGGTGAGCAGGTAGGCGCCCATGACCGGGCTGGGGATGGCGAGGAGCACGGCCGTCACCTTGGGCAGCAGGGACAGCACCACCATGAGCGCCCCGACGGCATAGCCGACCCGGCGGGCGGCCACGCCAGTGAGGTTGATCAGTGACGGGCTCGACGACGAGTAGACGCTGGTCGGCGGCGTGCCGGCCAAGCCTGAGAGCAGGATGCCGATCCCGTTGGTGTTGAGCGAACCCTGCACCAGCCGGAAGTCGGTCACTCGGGGCCGGCGCCATGAGACCTGCTGGATGGCGATGGAATCGCCGATGTTCTTCACGCTGCCCACCAGGGCCACCACCACGAAGGCCGGCAGCAGCGCCCAGAAGTCGACGCCGGGAGTCAAGTCGAGTCCGGGGAACCCGCTGCCGGGCAGTCCGATCCATCGGGCGTCGCCGATGTGTTCGACGTCGTACGCGCCGAACAGCACGGCTACCACGCAACCGGCCGCGATGGCGATGAATGGCGACCAGATTCGCCAGGATCCCGACACGCGCAGCGACAGCGCGACCACCGCGGCGAGCGTCACCAGGGCAGCCAGGGGGCCGGCCGCGGCGGGTGCGGCCTCGGGCACCTCGTTGACCCGGTCGAGCGCCACGGGCAGGATCGCGGCCGCGATCAGCATGAGCACCGTCCCCGACACGACCGGAGTGAGGATCCGGCGCACCAGCGGGAGCCAGACCGACAGTCCGAGATAGAAGAGCGACGCCGCCACGGTGAGGCTGGCGAGCAGGGCCGGGCCTCCGGCCGTCAACGCCAGCACGGAGATGGCCACATAGTTGGGCGTGGGCCCCATGATCAGGATGTGCCCGCCGCCGAGCCGCCGGAACCGGCTGGCTTGCAGAGCAGTGAGTGCCCCGGCGACGACCAGTGACGCGAACACGGCCCACGTGAGGTAGCTGTCGTCCTGGTTGCCGGCGCGGGCGGTTATGGCCACGATCAGCACGATCGTGGCCAGCACCAGCATGACCCCCTGAGCCCCGACGCTGAGCGCGATCAGCGGCGGGCAGGGCTCGTCCGGCTCGTAACGGATGGACTGGTTGGCTCCCGGTAGTGTCATCGGCGCCTCTCATTGTCGCACTGTTGCCTCTGATCGCGTCGTGGGTCCACGGCCGAGCGGCGTGGCTACCATCACGGCATGGCTCGTATCGACATGGTGCATCCGGACAATGCCGAGGGGGCCTGGTTCGTCGACACGCGCTGTATCCGGTGCGACGCCGCTCGGCACTGGGCGCCCGGGCTCATCGACATGGACACCGACGGGCTCTCGTTCGTTGCCCGCCAGCCTGAGAACCGCGAGGAGGCTGCTGCTCTGTGGCGGGCTGCGGTGGCTTGCCCGACGCAGTCCATCGGCACCACCGAGGCCCGGCGCCCGCCCCAACCGGCGTTCCCGTTCGAGCTGACGCCCGGTGTCTACGCCCTCGGGCATAACGCCCGGGAGTCGTTCGGAGCGCACTCGTACCTGGTGCCCCGACCCGACGGGAACCTGATGACCGACTCGCCCCGGTTCACCCGCGGTCTGGCCGAGCTCGTCGATGACCTGGGCGGCGTGCGCCACGTACTGCTGACTCACCGCGACGACGTCGCCGACGCCGACCGCTGGGCCGACCGGTACGGCGCCGACGTCTGGATCCACGAAGCCGACGCCGACGCCGCGCCCTACGCCACCGCCGTCTTCGAGGGCGACGAGATCGTCGAGGTTGCACCGGGGGTGGTGACCGTCCCGACTCCGGGCCACACCGAGGGCTCGGTCGTGTTCAACATCGACGGTCGTTGGCTGCTCACCGGCGACACCCTCCACTGGAACCACCGGCGCGGTGAGCTCGACGTGTTCGCCGGGGCGATGTTCCATTCGTGGGAGGCGTTGGCCGACTCGATGGATCGGCTGGCGACGCTGCCGGTCGAATGGATCCTTCCGGGCCACGGCAACTGGCATCACGTGGGCGCCGCGCTTTACGGCGAACAGATGGCCCGGCTGGGACCGGCCATGCGCGAGATCGGCCGCGACGGATGGTCCGACCGGCCGAACAACGCTTACGACTGGTACTGAGCCGCGACCAGCCCGTCGCAGGCTGCGCGCTCCAGGCTTGGACTAGTCCCCGAGGGCAGCGGTAGGGTCGCGGCGTGATCGCGGACTTGGAGCACGAGCCGGTCGTGGAGCGTCTGCGGCGCAGAGTGGGCGAGACGTCAGGTCTGGTCGACGCCCCGCTCGACAGCCCGATGCTGCAGCCCTACGAGGTCTACGACCAGGACCTGTTCGACCTAGAGATGGTTCGGGTCTACGCCCGCTCCTGGGTGTGGCTGGGTGACACCGAGGACCTGGTCGAGCCGGGCGACTTCATCACCGGAACCATCGGTTACCAGCCGGTGATGGTGATCCGCCAGGAGGACGGCTCGGTGCGGGGCTTCCTCAACAACTGCCGCCACCGGGCGTCGGGGCTGCTGTACGAGCCGGCCGGCAACTGCGGCAAGACCATGACCTGCCCGTACCACAACTGGGCCTACGACATCGACGGGCGGCTGATCGGCATCCCCGACCGGGCCCGCATGTACCCCGACGACCTGCCCACCTCCGACTACGGGTTGGCGCCGATCCGCATCGAGGTGGCCTGGGACAAGCTCGTGTTCGGTTGCCTGTCCCGCAAGGCGCCGCCGTTCCGGGAGTGGATCGCCCCGCTGGCCGAGCGATACGACCTCTACAAGTTCGGCACTTTCACCCGCTACCACCGCGAGCTTGACCAGACCTACCCGATCAACTGGAAGGCCTTCGCCGAGAACTCCAACGACGACTACCACGTCCGCTTCGTGCACCGGCGACTCAACAAGCTGCGCAAGCAGATGGACACCATCGTGCGCTTCGAGGGCCGCACCTGCAGCGGCTTCAAGCCTCACTCCGAAGAGGAGGACGCAACCGGCGGGCGCACCGATCTCACCCATGAGCAGCTGCTCGGCCACTACGCCGACTTCATCTACCCCAACCTCACGCCGCTGCCCTACCCGACGCAGCTCATCCTGGTGCGGGCCGACCCCCTCGCGGTGGACCGCACCCGGCTGTTCAGCCGCATCTACGGGATCGACAAGTCGATTGAGGAGCAGGACTTCGAGCTGGACCGCCTGGCCACCACCAACCTCGAGGACACCAACATGGTGACCGAGCTGATGAAGAACCTGCGCTCGCCGTTCTACCGGGTAGGGCCGGCCTCGACCTGGGAGGGCCGGGCCGCCCACGTGATGAAGCTGGTTCGGGCCGATGTGGCCTCCCCGCTGGCTGACGACGAGTTCAGCGGGCCGCTGCCGGCCAACTGAACCGGACGAGAGGAAGAACGTCCATGAGCACGGCTGGCCCTCCGGCCTCGGCGGTGTCGGCGGGAAAGCGCCGACGCTTCCGTCACATCTTCCGCGCCGACGGCCGGGCTGTCTTCGTGGCCATGGACCACCCCGCCTACATGGGCATGGGTGTCGCGCCTTCCGCCGCGGCCGCGATCGCTGACGGCCGGCCCGACGCCGTCCTCGCTACCTGGCATCTGGCCCGCACTCGACCCGAGGCCTTCGCTGGCGCGGGGCTGGTGCTGCGGGTCGACGGCGGGATTTCCGATCTCGGCGACCCGCCCGCCAGCGACACGACCTCGTTGCTCTACTCGGCCGAGCAGGCGATGGTGGTCGGTGCCGACGCCGTAGTGATCATGGTGTTCCCCGGCACCCCCGACGAGGAGCGCTCGCTGGGGCGGCTGGCCCGCCTGGCCGCCGAGTGCGAGCTGCTCGGTCTGCCAGTGATGGCCGAATCGATACCGGGAGGCTGGCCCCGCACAGTGCCCTGGACCGCGGAGAACGTCAGCCGGGGGGCCCGGCTTGCGGTCGAGCTCGGCGCTGACATCGTCAAGACCATGTGCCCCGGTCCCCCCGAGGAGTTCGCGGCGGTGGCCGAGGCCTGCCCCGCACCGGTCGTGGCCCTGGGCGGTCCCAAGGTCGACGACGAGGACCAGGTCGTCGCGCTGGCCCGCGGCGTGGTCGAAGCGGGTGGTGCCGGTGTGGCCTTCGGCCGCAACGTCTGGGGATCCGACGATCCGGCTGCGCTGGTCGGCCGCCTGCTCGAGGCTGTCCACGGTGCTGAGTCGGCCTGATGGACGCGCCCGCGGCGTCAGTGCTCGACGATCGCCTGTATCAGCGGCTTGTCGAGCTGGCCGCGCCGGACGGAGCCGAGCGCGGGCCCGGTCGTCCCGATCTGCGGCCTGCGGTTGAGCAGGCCCTCCACCATGAGGCCCGACTTCTGGACGAGCGCCTCTACCGGGCCTGGCTGGACCGGTTCACCCAGGACTGCGTGTACTGGATTCCGCTTGACCCCGCCGGCGATCCCCGCACCCGGGTCTCGTACCTGCTGGATGACCGTCGCCGCATGGAGGACCGCATCGGGCTGCTGGAGACCGGGTGGGCTCATGCGCAGGAGCCGCCGTCGCGTACCTGTCGCATCGTGTCCAACGTGGAGGCATGGCCTCTCGGAGACGGCGACACACTGGCCCGGTGCTCGACCGTGGTCTGGGAGTACCGCAAGGATCGGTTGACGCCGTTCGCGAGCCGCAACGACTACGTGCTAGCCACGCTGGGCGAGAACTGGTCGGTGAGATTCAAGATCGTGCGCCTGGTGGACAGCCGCAGCGACGTCCGCAAGTTCTCGTTCGTGCTATAGAGGCCGCGAAGACAGGTGCCGCCATGGACGCTCTCGACACGCTGATACAGCCCCACCGGGTGCACCGCTCCCTCTACACCGATCCGGACATCTTCGTCACCGAGATGGAGAAGGTCTTCGGCGGCGCCTGGGTCTATCTGGCCCACGAGAGCCAGCTGCCCGAGCCGAACGACTTCATCACCGCCCGGATAGGCCTGCGCCCGCTGATCCTCACCCGTGACGACGACGGCGGGCTGCACGGGCTGTTCAACCGGTGCGCCCACCGGGCCTCGACCGTGTGCCAGTCCGAGTGCGGATCGGCCCGGCGCTTCCAGTGCTCCTACCACGGGTGGACGTACTCGAATCGGGGCGAGCTGGTGAACGTGCCCTTCGCCGAGGGCTATCCGCCCGATTTCGACCTGTCCGACCACGGCCTGGCCCAGGTGCCGCGCCTGGGCACCTACCGGGGCTTGATCTTCGGCACGCTCAACGTCGACGCCCCCAGCCTGGCCGACTGGCTCGGCCCGGCCGGCCCCCTGATCGACGAGTTCGTGGACCGCTCGCCCTCCGGGCGCATAGAGGTGCGCAACTGCCAGCGGATGGTCTACCGCGGCAACTGGAAGCTGGCCTGGGACAACGCCGGCGACGGGCTGCACCCCACCTTCGCCCATCGCAGCTTCCTGGTGCTCAACGAGCGCCAGCACGGCGGCGCTCGCTCGCTGTCGCAGTTCAAGGCCAGCCCCGACGACACCGGCATGTACGGCGCCGACCTGGGCAACGGCCACATGTTCGTGGACCAACGTCCCGGCCTTCAGCAGTCCTTCTGGGAGACGCAGCGGCCGGTGCCGGGCCGGGAGTGGTACGCCGACCGCATCGTCGAGAGTCACGGCGACGGCGCGGCCGAGGTCCTGGAGATGGCTCCGGGCTCGATGATTAACCTGTCGATCTTCCCGAACCTGCTCATCAAGGGCAACCACCTCGAGACGGTGGACCCTGTCAGCGTCGGCGAGACCCGGCTGCACACGTGGGTGGCCGCCGCCGAGGGCGCGCCCGAAGAGGTGAACGTGTTGCGCATGCGCATCGCCGAGGATTTTCCCAGCCTCGGAAACCCCGACGACCTCGAGATATTCGAGCGCTGCCAGGAGGGTCTGGCCATACCTGAGGTTGAGTGGGTGGACATGAGCAAGGGGCTCGGGCACCCGGCCGAGGAAGTGGCCGCCGACGGGGTCAGGCGGGCACCGGTGACCCACGAGGGACCGATGCGGGGCTATCTGCGGGCCTGGCTAAAGCTGATGTCGGCCGATGCGAAGCTCACGACGGCCCGCGCCGGCGAGACCAGCTTCGAGAAGGCCGCATGACACCTCCCGGGCAGGTCATGCAGGAAGTGGTCGTGCCCCGATGCGAGGGCCGGGCGGTGGAAGTTCGGGCCGGGCAGGTGCTCAGGATCGTGGCGCTGGACGGTCCTCAGGTGGCCGACTCGACCTTTCTGGCCCTCGACAACCCTCGCGAGGGATACCACGCAGGCCAGACCGTGGCCCTCAACATGCTGGCCGGAACCGGAACCATGCGGCGCATCACGACCCTGTGGTCGCGCCCGCCCTACGAGCGGCCGATGATGACCGTCATCGACGACCCGGTCGGTGTTCACTTCGCCTGGAACGGCGGCCGCTGCTCAGCCGGCGTCTACAACATCCGCGACGGCATCGAGTCGGGTCACCGGACCTGTCAGGGCAACCTGGAGGAGGCGGTGAGACCCTGGGGGGTGGATCCCGATCTGGTACCCGACGTGTTCAACGTGTTCATGTACACCGACGTGGAGGACGAGCAGCGCCTCGTGTTCCGGGAGTCGCCCGCGGCCGCCGGCGACTACATCGACCTGCGAGCCGAGATCGACGTGCTGGCCGCGGTGTCGGCCTGTCCCAGCGAGACATCAGCGTCCAATGGCGGCGAGCCGAAGCGAATAGGCCTCGAGGTTCGCCGAAGGGAGTAGTGCGATGGTGAGGATGGTTCGCAAGGCCCAGGTCGATTCCAGCGACGTAGCCCGGGTGCGCGCCTGGATCGAGCGCTACACCGGCTACATGGCCGCGGCCGACCCCGAGCAGGTGACGGTCACCTCGTGGATGGAGGCCTACGGCTCCTACGGCAAGGTGTACTGGATGATCGACGCTCCGAGCCTGACCGTGCTCGACGAGTTCCTTGAGCGCCTGCCGGCCGAGGAGGGGTACCGGGAGATCCTCAAGGCGGGCAGTGAGCTGTTCGTGTCGGGCCAGACCAGCGACCTGCTGCTGAAAGAGGTCTGATTTCGTGACCGGCCGGGCCGGCGCCTCGTCGCGCCGGGATGCCTCGTCGCGCCGGGGCGCCGACCGTGACATGCTGCCCTTCAAGCTGCTGATGGGGGTGACCGCCGGCGGTATCGGCGGGATCGTCACCGTGCTCGGCGAGCTGCGTGACGAGTTGGGCTTCAGCGGGACCGGGATCGGCATCATGGTGGCCAGCGGTTTCGTGGCCGCCTTCGTGTCGCAGGTGACCCTGGCCCGGCTGGCCGATGCGGGCCATTACCGGATCATGGCCACCGTGGGGATCGCGCTCAGCGCGGCGGCCATGCTGGTGATGGTCTTCGCCGGGGATCTGGCCGTGTGGATTCTGAGCAGGGCTGCTCTGGGGTTCGCCGGAGGGCTGATCCTTCCGGGGGTGCGCAGGGCTGCCTCGGTGCGGGATCCGGCCCGGGCGGGCGAGAACCTCGGCCGGATGGTGGTGGCCGAGACCACGGGATTCATCTTCGGGCCCACATTGACGGCCCTGCTGGTGTGGGTGGGCGGGATCCGGTTGCCCTTCGCGGTGTTCGCGGCCGCCATGTTGGCGTTCCTGCCGGTGGCGGTGCGGCTCCCACCGGACCGCGGTCGTCTCGATGCCTCGGGACGGGCCACATCGTTCGATCTCCTGCTGCATAGGCGTCTGCAGGGCGCGCTGATCATGGTCGCCGGCTACTTCATGATGATCGGCGCCTGGGAGGCGGTGCTGCCGGTGATGTTCGCCGACCGGGGCGCGGGCGCCATCATGACGGGCCTCACCTTCACCATGGTGGCGCTGCCGATAATGATGGTAGGCACGCGGGCCGGCCGCCTGGCCGATCGGGTGGGGCCGGTGCGGGTGACCATGGCCGGGCTCGTCACTGTGAGCGTGGCCACGATGACATTCGGTGTGATCCCGGGCGTGATCCCGATAGCGGGGGCGATGATGCTGGTGGGCTTCGCGGACGGTTACGGCTTCACCGCGGCCCACGCGGTGGTGGCCCGGGCCGTGCCCGAGCACCGCCAGGCGGCCGCTCTGGGTCTCATGGGCGCGGCTGAGGTGGCGGGAGCCGCCGCGGCGGCACTGCCGGCGGCGTGGATGTACGACAGCTTCGGGTCCGGGCCGACCTGGGCCGCTGTCGGTCTGGCGGTGCTGGTGCTAGTGGTGGCGGGATGGCTCCGCATCAGGGGAACTGTGCCCGCCTCCGGCCCGGACGCGCCGGCGCCGCGGCCGCACTGATTCAGGCGCTTTATCCGGGTTACCCGCTGCGCGGCTGGGCTAGGGTGCGCCGCGGTGTACTCGTCGCTGGCTCGATCCTGCTTCCGCCATCCGTGGCGCGGTGTCGTCGTCTGGCTCGTCATCTTGTTCCTGGCCTTGGGCGCATCCCAGCGTCTCGGGGAGGCCTACAGCGGCGACCTGGCCATCGCAGGCACCGAGAGCCACGACGGGAACGACATTCTGAAACAGCACTTCTCAGGGGCCGGCGCCGGCCCTGCCGGCACGATCGTGTTCCGGGCCCAGCAGGGGGTCGAGGATCCCGAGGTGCGATCCGCGATGGGCGAATTGTTCGCTCGGGTGAAGGCCCTGGAGGACACGGAGGTCATTACGCCCTATGACCCCTTCGTCGGAGCGCTGCGGATAGCTCAGGAAGGGAGCGAAGCCGGCCGGATCGCCTACGCCGATGTGAGTCTCCCGCCCGGGACGAGCGGCACCGAGGCCCAGGACATGGGCAGGACCATCGAGGGCCTGATCGAGGAGCTGGAACTGAACTCCATCGAGGGCCTGGAAGTGGAGGTCGGCGGGATCTGGTTCGCCGAGTTGCGGCCGCCCGAGTCGGAGGCGGTCGGCCTCGCCTTCGCCGTCTTCGTCCTGATCGCAGTGCTCGGCTCGGTGATGGCCATGGGGGCCACGGTGGCCGCGGCTCTCGTGACCGTCGGGATCGGCGCGACCTCCATCATCGTCTTCAGCAACCTCATGACGGTGCCGGACTTCGCGCCGGCCATCGGCCTGATGATCGGGCTGGGCGTCGGCATCGACTACGCCCTGTTCATCATCACCCGCTACCGGGACGCTCTGGGCGAGGGCCACGGGCGCGAGCAGGCCCTGGTGGTGGCCCTCGACTCGGCCGGCCGGTCGGTCATATTCGCGGGAGCGACGGTCGTCGTGTCGCTGCTGGGAATGCTGTTCATCGGGATCCCGTTCGTGACCGGCTTCGGTGTGGCGGCCGCGGCCACGGTGGCGGTCGTCATGGTCGGCTCGGTGACGTTGCTGCCTTCGCTCATCGCGCTGCTCGGTGAGCGGATCACCACCACCCGGGTGCAGGGCATCATCGCCGCGGTGCTGTTGAGCGTGGCCCTCTTCGGCTTTGGTGCCGGGATAGAGCCGCTGCTCGGGGCTCTGCCGGTGGCTGTGATCGTGCTGGTGGCAGGAATGTTCGGCCGGGACCGGAACCCGCTGCGGCGCAAGTTGCGGCCGCGCCGTGAGCGGCCGGTGCGGGAGACTGGCTGGTACCGGCTCAGCCGGGCGGTGCAAGCCCGACCGTGGGCGTTCGCGATCGGCGGCACGCTGCTCCTGCTGCTGCTGGCTGCTCCGGTGCTTGTGTTGCGCTTCGGTTTCGCCGACGAGAGCAACTACGGCCCCGAGACCACGACCCGCAAGGCTTACGACCTTCTCGTCGACGGCTTCGGGGCCGGCGCCAACGGTCCACTGGTGGTAGTGGCCGAAGTGTCGGGACCCTCCCAGACGGCCGAGCTGAACCGCTTGGTGCAGGCCATGGCGGCAACCGACGGCGTCAGCTTCGTCAGCCCGCCGATCCCCAACAGCCCGATAGCACCCACGGCTGCCGCCATCGAGGTGCGACCCACCACCGGACCGCAGGCCGCCGAGACCGAGGCCCTCGTCAAGCACCTGCGCGACACGGTGATCCCCGCGGCGACGGCAGGGACCGATCTCGATCCGGTGATCACCGGGCTGGTCGCGGTCAAGGCGGACGTGAGCGACTTCCTGAAGTCGCGCACCGCGGTGTTCTTCGTGGCGGTACTGGGCGCTTCCTTCCTGTTGCTGATGGCCGTGTTCCGTTCGCTGGTGGTGCCGCTCAAGGCGGTCATCATGAACATGCTGTCGATCGGAGCCGCCTACGGCGTGCTGGTGGCCGTGTTCCAATGGGGCTGGCTCGGCGGTCTCATAGGAATCGAGCCGGGCCCGATCGAGCCGTTCATGCCGATGATGCTGTTCGCGGTGCTGTTCGGGCTGTCGATGGACTACGAGGTGTTCCTGCTGTCGCGCATGAAGGAGGAGTACGAACGCACCGGCGACGCGGTGAACTCCGTCGCCGACGGTCTGGCCCTGACTGCCAGAGTCATCACCGCGGCCGCCTTGATCATGGTGTTCGTGTTCGGCAGCTTCGTGCTCGAGGACCAGCGCGCCATCAAGATGTTCGGGCTAGGCCTCGCCGCCGCCGTCGCGGCCGACGCCAGCCTGGTGCGCATGCTCATCGTGCCCTCCACCATGGAACTTCTCGGGGCCCGCAACTGGTGGCTGCCCGGATGGCTCGACCGGATCCTGCCCAACCTCAACGTGGAGGGCAGTCAGCAGGACCTGACTCCGGCGGCCGAAGCCGGGAAGTAGGCGTTGCGGGGACCGGGCCTCCGGGGACCGTCAGACGCCGGGGAAGTCCCGCTTGGGGATCATGCAGTGGACGCCCTTGATCTCGTTCACTACTTGGGTCACCTCGAAATCGGCTGCGCAGCTCAGGTAGGCGTAGGCGATGTGGCGGGGCAGGCCTAGCCGGCTCTCGCAGAAGCGCAGGGCCTCGCGGACTGCTTCGCGCATCGCCTCGTTCAGGTCGGCGTGGAGCCCTATCGGCAGCCAGTGGTCTTCGGTCTCGCCCAGCGGGTTCTCGATCAGCCCGCAGGCCCGGCGGGCCTCGGGGCCGCGCAGCAACGACAGGCGCAGGTCGGCCCGCAGGGAGCCCTCCAGAGCGGTCAGCGCCACCTCGCCATTGCCTTGCGCGAAATGGGGATCTCCGATCGCGAAACCGGCGCCAGGGGTCTGCACCGGCAAGTACAGGGTCGCGCCGCTCACGAGGTGCTTTATGTCGAGGTTGCCGCCATGGCGCCCCGGCGGCCGGGTGGCGACAGGTTCGGCCGTGTCGGACGCGACTCCCATCATTCCCAGGAACGGCGCGATCGGATACCGCACGGCACGGCCCCCGGTGTAGCGCAGCACCGCCGTGCCCTCGCCCGCATGGCCCTCCACTTCGGTGAACACCGACACGGTGCCGCCGGGCGCGCCGGGCGTGAGCGTGTCGGCCGGCTCGGTCCCGTCGGGCATCTCGCCGCCCAGCGCGCCGAGGCCGTGGCGGTTCGATGTAACGCCGTAGGGCACTCGCAGGGCGAAGCCCAGCATGTCGACCTTCAGCAAATCGCCTGGCTCGGCTCCCTGGACCTCGATCGGTCCGGTCACCACATGGGGGCCGTCGACGCCGAAGGTGTGGGGCACGTCGCGGGCCATCTCCACCGCGTCGGCCAGCACGTCACGGGAGGCCACACCCCGGGTTCCGAAGAAGGCGGTCGGATCGCGGCCCTGGTCCTCGAGGATCCCCTCGTGCGACAGGGTGTCGACCGTGACCACCGCGCCGTCGGCCACCGACAGCACGGGCCTAGTGAGCCGGTTCGGCCACCAGCCCCACCGGCACGTCTCCGGGGTGACCGGTAGGTAGTGCTCGCCGTCGATGCGGCCCCGACCCGGATTCAGGATCGAGGTTGCGCTGCTCACCCGCTGATTCTCGCGCGAGTCTCGCCGCCTATGCTCGGTCGCGATGGGGGCCGAGATCACGGCCGAGACTGCGCCGGCGGCTCGCACGACGTTGCTGGTATCCGGCGGCGACGTCGTGACCATGAACACGGCCCGGGAGGTGCTGGTCGGGGGCGCGGTTGCGGTTGCCGGCGATGTGATCGCCGCGGTCGGCTCCAGCACCGAGCTGGCCGGCCGCTATCCCGAGGCCGAGGTGATCGACGCCACCGGGTGTGTGGTCACGCCGGGAATGGTCAACGCCCACCAGCACCTGACGGGCGATCCCCTCATCCGCAGCTGCATTCCCGACCTGCTGCCCCCGGGCGCCTCGATCTTCGAATGGTCGGTGCCCGCCCACGGGGCCCACACCGGCGACGACGACGAGCTCTCGGCCGTGCTGTCCTCGGTGGAGAACCTCACCAACGGCGTGACCACGGTGGTGGAAGCGGGCACAGTGGCCAACCCGCACCGGGCAGCGGCCGGGATGCGCCGGGCCGGCATCCGCGGCACGATGGGCACCTGGGGATGGGACATCGAGGAGGGCCCCTTCACCGCGCCGGCGACCGAGGTGCTCGAACGCCAGCGCGAGGTGGTCGACGCGCTGGGATCCGGGGGACTCGTCGAGGGGTGGGTGACCCTGGTCGGTCATGACCTCGCCTCCGACGAACTGCTGGCCGGATCTGCGGATCTGGCCCGGGATCGGGGCACCGGCCTCACCATGCACATGTCGCCCACATCCTCGGATCCCGAGAGGTACCTGGCCCGCACCGGGCGCCGACCGCTGGCTCACCTCGACGCGCTGGGCGTGCTCGGACCCCACCTGCTGGTGGCCCACGGCGTGTGGCTGGACGACTCCGAGGTGGAGCTGGTGCTGGCCACGTCGACGGCCATCGCCTACTGCCCGTGGGCCTACCTGCGCCTGGGCCAGGGCGTGGCCGGCCAGGGCCGCCACGCCGAGATCGTGGAGCGGGGTGGGCGAGTGGCGCTGGGCTGCGACGCCTCCAACGCAGGTGACACCTCCGACATCCTGAGGGCGGCTGCCCTGGCTGCGGGCCTGGCCCGCGACACCCGCGTCGATCCGGAGCGCTTCGGAGCTCACGCCGCCTTCGAACTGGCCACCATCGAGGGCGCGGCCGCGATCGGTATGGATGACCGGATCGGCAGCCTGGAGACCGGCAAACAGGCCGACATCGTGGTACACGACACCACTTCAGTGGCCTGGAACCCGCGGGGCGAGACAGTTCTGCAGCTCGTGTGGGGCACCGACGGGCGCTCCGTGCGCGATGTAGTGGTTGCCGGCCGGCCGGTGGTGCGCGACGGCGCTTGCGTCACGGTCGACCTGGCCGCATTGCACGCTGAGGCCGCTGAGGCGCAGCGTTCGCTGCTGGCGAGAGCCGGTCTGGAGATACCGCAGCGATGGCCCCACATCCGGTGTCCCTAACCTCAAGGTGAGCGAACTAGGAGCGACATGCAGGTAGCAGTGGTAACCGGACCGGGGGCAGTCGAGCTCCGCGATGAGCCCCGCCCCCGCGCCGGCCCCGACGACGTGCTGGTAGAGGTGAGCACCTGCGGACTATGCACCATGGAGCGGCGCCTGTTCGACGGTACGAAGCCGATATACCCGGTGGCTCCGGGGCACGAGGCCGCAGGCCGGGTGGTCGAGGCCGGGGATGCGGTGGCGTCGCTTCCCGGCGCCCCGCAGGTGGGTGATCTGGTCACCATGGACCTGCTGACCCGCTGCGGCACCTGCCACATGTGCCGCCGGGGCCGCAGCGCCCTGTGCAAACGGCCCCAGGGCGGGAAGCTCAGCGACGGCACCATCTCGATGGGCGCCGGTCTGGCCGAGGTCGTCAGGGTGGCTGCGGCCCAGACCTACAGGGTCGGCGAGATCCCGGTCGAGCACGCCGCCATGGGCGAGCCGCTGGCCTGCGTGGTGCACTCGGTCCGGCTGGGCGGTTTCCGGGCCGGGGACCGTGTGGCGGTCATCGGCGCGGGCTACATGGGCAGGCTCCACTTGGCTCTGTGCCGGGCCTGGGGGGCGTCGTGCGTCGGCATGGTTGATGTGAGTGCGGAGCGCCGGTCTGAGGCGGTCGACGCAGGGGCTGACTGGGTGGCCGGGCCCCATGACCTGTCCGGGTGGCTGGGCCACCACGATGTCGTGTTCGTGACCGCCGGAACCCCGGGCGCGGTGGAGTTGGCCCTCGATCTGTGCGACGACGCGGGCGCAGTGGTCCTCTACGGCGCCTTCCCCAAGGACGTGATGGCGTCGGTCGGTGCGGACCGCATCCATCACCACGAGCTGTCGATCATCGGGGTGTTCAGCCAGGAGCCGGAGGACTGGCGGACGGCCGCCGGCCTGCTGTCCTCGGGCGCGCTGGCCGCTGACCTCGACCGGCTGGTGACCGCCCGCTACCGCCTGGACGAGGTCGCCGACGCCATGACGCTGGCCGTGTCGCAGCCCGTCTACCGGGTGATGGTGGGGTGAGACGACCCCCTGGCTGAGATGGAGGACTCTCTGCGGTGAGCTCGGTCGTCTTGGGTGTCGATCTTGGAACCGGCGGAGCTCGCGCGGTTGCACTGGCTCGCAGCGGGAGTGTGAGGCTGTGGATGTACGAGCCGTTCGAGGGGGCCGATGCCTGGCCGGCGGGGCGGGCCGATCCTGCCGCGTGGCTCGACGGCCTGAACCGGCTCCTCGCCAGGGTGGACGAGGCCGGCCTACCGGTCGCAGCCGTGGGCGTGGGCGGGCAGAGCCCCACCACGGTCCCGTTGACAGATGACCAGAGCAGGGATCCGGTCGGGTGGGCCGCGACCTGCCGGCATCCGGCCGGCATCGGCTTGGACCGGACCGGGCAGCACCTCGCCCAACTCGAATTCCTCAGCCACGAAGCGGGCCGCCCGCTGGCCGGCGCGCAGATCTGGGACTGGGCTCTGCGCTGCCTCGGCGCGGGCGATATCCAGGGACTGTGGCCCGGCGAGGAGGCCATCGCGGGATACGGCGAGCGGGTCGAGGTTGGGGCCATCATCGGGCATTGCGACGGGTCGCTGGGCCTGCGCGCCGGCACGCCTCTGGTGAGCGCGTCCAACGACGCGTACATGAGCTTCTGGGCGGGTGGACTCGGCACTCCCCGCCGGGGCCACGACCCCGGAGGGCGCACCGGGGGGCTGGGCGTGGCGGTGGACGCAGCACAGCGCCCCGCAAGTATCCCCGGCTACTTCAGCCCGGTGGCCGGGGTCGAGGTGGTCGGCGGCCCAACCAACGGGCACGGGCAGCTGCTGGAGTGGTGGTCGGCCACGTCGGGTCGATCCATCGAGGAACTGCTGACGCTGGCCGGGAGCGTGGATCCGGGCGCGGGCAGCCTTCTGGTGCTGCCCTATCACGACGGCGAGCGAGCGCCCCGGTGGGAGTCCCGCCTGCGGGGCGAGATCCACGGCCTGACATTCGACACCGGCGCGGCCGAGATCGCCCGGGCCGTGCTGGAGGCGGCCGGTTACGGCCTGCGGCATGTACACGAGGAGCTCCGGAGTGCCGGGGTGGAGATGGATGTGATGTGTTGCGGTGGCTCGCCCGCGCTCAGCCGCCTGTGGTGCTCGATCAAGGCGTCGGTGCTGGAGGTGGCTGTAGACATGCCCGAGCGGCCCGAGCAGCTGTCGGCCCACGGCTGCGCGCTGGCCGCAGGCGCGGCGCTGGACTGGTGGGAGGGCGTCGGGGCGGCCGGCATGGACTCCTGGCCGCTGGCCGCCATGACCCGGATCGAGCCCGAGCCCGACGAGGCCTACCAGGCCAACTACGAGCGGTTCGTGGAACTCGGTGACGCCGCTGTCGCCCGGCTGGACCAGCCGGTCTAGCGTGGCGTCAGGCATCGACCGTCATCAAGGAGCGACCGGCATGGTGAACCCTCTCATCTTCGTGGATCTGCCCACCCCCGACCCGGAGGCGACCTCGCAGTTCTACGAGAAGCTGTTCGACTGGAAGTACAAGCGGCGCCCAGCCGGCGAGTTCCACGAGGTGCTGCCTGGGGTCAAGCCCAACCTCGGGATCCACCTGGAGACCGAGCCGGTGACCGGGCCCGTGCCCCGCATATACGTCATGGTCGACGACCCGCCGGCCAAGCTCGCCGCCGCCATTGAGATGGGCGCCACCAAGATGTGGGACGAGTACTACTGGGAGGAATTCGACGCCCGCCACGCCGCTTTCCGCGACCCGTGGGGCGCCGAGGTGGTGCTGTGGCGCAACAAGGGCACCTACGTGCCCGGATCGGCCTCCGAGAAGAACGCCTGATTGACCTCGGGGCAGATCAGCCCAGGACCTGTTCCACCGAGAACTCGACGTTGTTGCCGTCGGGATCCTTGATCAGGCAGATGTAGCCCACATCGGGGTTGCGGTACATCGGTCCGAGCACGAGGCAGCCGTCCTCGGCGGCCAGGCGGGCGACCTCGTCCACCTCGTCCCGGGTGTCCAGCGAGATGCCGAGGTGGGCAATGGAGGTGAGGAAGCCGTACTCCTCGACGATGTCGCCGGTGATCTGCTTGGGCAGGGCGCCCTCCATGAGCACGATCACGAAGCGGGCCGCCCCCGGGGTGGTGATGTCGCGCTCGTTGGCCAGCCACGCGGTTCGCATCTTGGTCTCGTCGTCATGGCGCTCTGAGATCTTCACCAGGGTGGTGAACTTCTCGTAGAAGGCAAGGGTGTCGTCGAGGCTGCGCACGGGCAGCGCGATGTGGGTGAGCAGCGACGGCGGTGGCTGGCCCGCAGGTGCCGCGGCGGCAGGCGAAGCGGTCTCGGTCATGGCAACCCCCTGTGGCGGCGACACTACCGCTGAACTCCGGTTGGAACCTTCCTGGGCGGACTTGGTCCGGCTCGCTTGCTGGGCGTACCGTCCGGCCAACAGCTCGTGACTTCAGGAGGAATCCAATGTCAGCACCCAATCTGGGCAGCATCTTGGTGGGATCGTCGCAGGTTGACGCCATGAAAGACTGGTACCGGGCCTGCTTCGGACCCGACGAGAACGAGATGGGCGCGTTCGTGTTCGGCGGAGTCCAGCTCTTCATCGAGGAGCACAGCGAGGTGTCGGGACCCAACGAGAACGGGCATCGCATCATCCTCAACCTCGACGTGGGCGACTGCCGCGGGCTGGAGTCGCATCTCAACTCCCACGGCGCGACGTGGGTGCGCGAGGTCGAGCAGATGCCCTTCGGGCTCATCGGCACGGTGGCCGATCCCGACGGCAACATGCTTCAGATCATCGAGTGGGGCGCCACCCCTGACGAGGGCCACGGCTGACGCAACGCTCGACGGCAGCGTTCGTCGCCAGCCAGCCGACAACAGAGACCCCATAACCATGAAGGCGATGCTGTACCACGCTTCGGGCGGACCTGAGGTGCTGGAGTACACCGATGTCGAAGACCCGGTGCCCGGCAATGGCGATGTGGTGGTGGGGGTGGTGGCCACCGCGCTCAACCGGCTCGACCTGCTCCAACGCAACGGCTGGTACCACATGCCGGGGTTCACTTTCCCCCACATCGCGGGCATGGACATTGCCGGCGTGGTGTCCGAGGTGGGTGCCGCGGTCACCGAGTGGCAGCCCGGCGACCGGGTGGTGGTCGACCCGTCTATGGCCGGCGTGCCCGACAACTCGAAGCTGGCGGGCATGGGCGACCTGTACGGCGAGCTCGGCATCCTGGGCGCCACTCTCGACGGGGGTTATGCCACCAAGTGCCTGGTGCCGGCCTCGCACTGCTACCGGGTGCCGGACCACGTATCGCTGGAGCAGGCGGCCACCTTCCCGACGGTTTGGCTCACCGCCGGCCACGCCCTGTTCTATACGGGCGGGCTGTCCGAGGGCGAGACGGTGATGGTCCACGCGGCCGGATCGGGGGTGTCGGTGGCCGGGATCCAGCTGGCCAAGCACGCCGGGGCCACCGTGCTGGCCACCGCCGGCACCGACGCCAAGTGCGAGCGGGCCACCGAGATCGGCGCCGACCATGTGCTCAACAACCGCACCGGCGACGTGACCGGCTGGGCCATGGAGGTGACCGGGGGCCGGGGGGTGGACATGGTGTTCGACCACGTGGGCACCGCCCTGTTCACTCAGTCGATGTTCTCGCTGGCCATCGGGGGCCGGCTGGTCAACTGCGGCAACGCCTCGGGGGACACCGCCACCATCGGGTCGCTGGGCCACCTGTTCCACAACGGGCTGACGATCATGGGGTCCGACCCGTACCGCCCCGACGAGATGGGACCGCTGTGGGACACCTTCTGCAACGGGATCGGCTCGGGCGAGTTCACCGCGGTGATCGACTCGGAGTTCCCGCTGTCGGAAGCGGCCGCCGCCCAGCAGAAGATGCTGGAGAGCGACTTCTTCGGAAAGATCCTGCTCCGCCCGTAGCCCCGCCCAGGAATCTCGGGTTGGTTTTGTGTGGTATGTCCACAGAACCAACCCGAGATTTCTGTTGGGCCCGGCCTTGGCGCCCATCCCAGGCTTCAGGACGTCGCGCCGGCCAGGTTCAGGGCGGCGTGGAGCAGGACCTCGGCGCCGCGGCCGGCCGCGTCGGGCTCGATGGATTCGGCCTCGTTGTGGGACAGCCCGTCCTGGCAGGGGACGAAGATCATCCCCGCAGGTGCCTTGAGGGCCACGTGGCAGGCGTCATGGCCCGCTCCCGAGCCGATGCGCTCATGGCGGAAGCCGCAGCGCTGCGCGGCCGCCTCCACCGCGCCGACGCACCTCGGGTCGAACACGACCGGAGCGCAGTCGTTGATGACTTCGATCCGGTGCCCGCAGTCGTGGGCGTCGGCGGCATCGACCACGAGGCTGCGCAGTGACGAGTCCAGGCTCTCCAGCACGGCGGCGTCGGGATGGCGCATGTCGATGGTGAAGGTGATGTGGGCCGGGACTGTGTTGGACGACACCGGCTCGGAGGAGAACATTGCCGGGGTCAGCCGCACCTGGGGGGCGTGGGCCGCAGCCATCTCGTAGATCCCGCTCAGGGCATCGGCCACCGAGCGGGCGGGGTCGTGGCGGCGGTCCATGGGCGTGGTGCCGGCGTGGGCCGGGAAGCCCTCAATGGTTACCCGGAACCAGCGGATCCCCTGCACGCCGGTGACCACCCCGATCGACGAGCCGCTGGCTTCCAGGATCGGGCCCTGCTCGATGTGCAGTTCCAGGTAGGCACCCAGCGGCTTGCCGAACGCAGCGGCACCGGCCCAGCCGAGGCGGTCGAGTTCGTCGCCCACGGTGGTGCCCGAGCGGTCGGTGATGGCCCGAACCTCGTCCAGCGGTAGTACGCCGGCCCACACCGCCGAGCCCATCATCGACACCGGGAAGCGGGATCCCTCCTCGTTGGTCCACACCGCCACCTCGACCGGCGCCTGGGTCTCGACAGCGTGGTCGTTGAGCGCCTCGACCACCTCGAACCCGCCCAGCACCCCGTACACGCCGTCGAAGCGGCCCCCGGTGGGCTGGGTGTCCAAGTGGCTGCCGAGCACGACCGGCAGGGCGTCGGGGTCGGCGCCTGGCCGCTTGGCGAAGAGGTTGCCCACCCCGTCGAGCTCGATCGAGCAGCCCGCCTCCTCGGCCCAGCCGATGAACAGATCCCGCCCCGCCTTGTCGTCATCGGACAGCGCCTGGCGGTTGGAGCCCCCCGCCGGGGTAGCCCCCACCTCGGCCATTTCCATCAACCGCGACCAAAGCCGCTCCGGATCGGTGTGCACTCGGTTGACCACTTCGGCTCCCATCTGTTGCGACGGCTGGACTGGCGTCACTCAAACCTACAAACATGGCCACATATGTCTGCCGAACCTCGCGACGCGCCTTATCCGGAGTTGAAGAAGACCCACACGATGGCCCATGTGGGGCGGCCGTTCACGGACTTCAAGCCGCCCGCGGCCGCGCCGGTGTGGGCGGTGATCGAGGGATTGGGCCGCTACCACGTGCTGCTGGCCGCGCTGGAGCTCGGAGTGTTCGAGGCGCTGGATGAGGCCCCGGACGCCGGCATGACGGCGGACGAACTGGCCGGGCGGCTCGACATTCCGGCGCTGCACCTGGAGTCGCTGCTGGACTCGGTGGTGGCCCTGGGCCTGCTTGACCGGGTGGTGGACCACTTCAAGCTCAACGACGCCGCCCGCCGCTACCTGCTCGTCGACGGAGCGGCCTCGATGGCGGGGCTGATACCGGTGGCGCCCGGCCCGCACGAGAACTGGACCCGTCTGGCCGGAACCGTGCGCTCGGGACGGCCGGCCACCCCCATCGACGACGATCCGGCCGCCTTCTACGTGCCGCTGGTGGAGGGCACGTTCACCACCATGTGGCGCTGCGCCACCCGGGCCGACTTCAAGATGCGCTACAGCGCGCTGGCTGCCCCCCGGATCCTCGATCTCGGCGCGGGCGGGGCACCATGGTCGATCGCCATGCTCCAGTCCTGCGACGACGGCCGGGCCACCGTCAACGACCTCGACGGCGTGATCGACGTGGCCCGGCGCAAGACGGCCGAGCACGGCGTGGCCGACCGCTGCGAGTTCCGGCCCGGCGACTTCCACACGATCCCGATAGAAGACGGCGCCTACGACATCGTGGTTCTCGGCCACGTCTGCCGCACTGAAGGCCCCGACGGTGCCCAGCATCTAGTGGAGCGGGCCTACGCAGCGCTGCGCCCCGAGGGGCGGGTGGTGCTGGCCGACTACTTCATCGGTCCCAACCACAAGACCAACCCGCACGCCGTGCTGATGGGCATGACCATGATGGCCAGCACCGTCAACGGCTTCGGCGTCACCACCGACGCGGCCTCCGCCTGGCTCAGGGACGCTGGCTTCGAAGCCATCCGCCTGATCGAGCCCATCGGGTTCCAATTCGCCTACGTGGCCTCCAAGCCCCGAGACTGAGCCGCGACAACCTCAGGCAGGAGACGGATATGGGCGAGCGGGAGCGCATCGACACGTTGATCAAGGGCTGGTACGTGGTGACCATGAACCCGACCCGGGACATCATCCGGCACGGCGCGGTGGCGGTGCGGGGGAACGAGATCGTGGCCGTGGGCAAGGCGTCGGACCTGGAGGCGGCCTACGACGCCGCTGAGACCGTGGGCGGCGACCGGTTCGTGGTGACCCCCGGCCTGGTCAATACCCACATCCACATCACCGGCGAGCCCCTCACCCGGGGCTACGTGCCCGACGACACGCCCTTCGAGGAGAACGTGTTCATGTGGCTGTGCCCCCTCTACTCCGTCTACACCGCCGAGGAGGAGCGGCTCTCGGCCCAGCTAGCCGCGGTGGAGATGCTCAAGTCGGGCACCACCACCTTCCTGGAGGCGGGCACGATCCGCTTCACCGACGAGGTGATGGACGGCCTGGTCGAAGCCGGCATCCGGGGCCGCATCGGCAAATGGGTGTGGGACCTGCCCCCCGAGCCCGACGTCTACCGCCAGGACACCGACACCGCCATCGCCAACATCAACGACACCATCGACATGCACCGGGGCACGGCCGGGGGGCGGCTGGAGGCATGGTCGATGGTGGTGGGCCACACCACCTGCTCCGACCCGCTGTGGCGGGCCGCCCGGGAGGCCGCCGACCACCACGGCGTCGGCCTCAACTTCCACATGAGCCCGGCCAAGCTCGACCCCGACGGCTTCATCGCCGAATTCGGGCAGCGCCCCATGATCCATCTGGGCGAGCTGGGCGTGCTCGGCGCCGACACCGCCATGACCCACTGCGTCCATGTCGACGACAACGAGCTCGACGTGATGGCCGCAGCCGGCTGCTCGGTGGAGCACTGCCCGACCACGGCGCTCAAGGTCAGCTACGGCGTCACCCAGATCGGCAAGATCCCCGAGATGGTGATGCGGGGCATCAACGTGAGCATCGGCATCGACGGCAACAACGCCTCCAACTACGCCGACATGCACCGGGCCACCTACCTGGTGGCCGGGCTGTTCAAGGACGCCCGCATGGACCCCCAGATGTTCCCGGCCGAGAAGGCCTACGAGATGGCCACCCTCGGCGGTGCCCGCACCATGCTCATGGAAGACGAGATCGGCTCGCTGGAGGCGGGCAAGAAGGCCGACGTGGTGCTGCACGACACCGACCGGCCCGAGTGGCGGCCCCTGCTCAACGTGATGAACCAGCTGGTGTGGTCGGCCGACGGGAGGGGCGTGCACACCGTGTTCGTGGACGGGGTCAAGGTCGTCGACGCCGGCCGCATGACCACCATCGACGAGGAAACCTTCTACGGGCGCTGCCAGGCCGCCGGCGAGGCCATCACTGCCCGTTCCGGCCTGCCCGACAAGGCCAAGTTCCCCGTGCTGTAGTCGGCGGACGGGCAAGCCGCCGTCGGGTCGCTAGAGGTCGGGCACGCTGAAGATCGAGCCGCCGAACAGCACCCAGGCCAGCAGCAGCGTCCACAGCACGTTGGCGGCCTGCGCGACCACGAACGCGGCAGCGGGCCGGCCGCCTTCCATGGACAGCAGGTCGCGCAGCCGGGTCTCCAGCCCGATGCAGACGAAGGCCAGCGCGAACAGCCATGTCCTCAGGCCCTTGAGGAGGCTTCCAGTGGCGTCGACCAGCCCGTCGGTGAGCACGAAGGAGAACAACAGCGAGGTCGCTAGGAAGCCGAGCACGAACTTGGGGAAGCGCTCCCAGATCACCGCAGCTGACACCTCCGGCCGTTCGGGGTTGTCAGCGCCGCCGGCACCACCCCGCACGGTCCACCAGACCGACAGCGCGAAGGCGGCCACCCCGAGCAAGGCGTTCTGGGAGAGCTTGACGATGGTGGCCGCGTTGGTGGCTGAGTCGCCGATGCTCTCCCCGGCTACCACCACTGCGCCGGTGGTGTCGATGGTGCCGCCGATCCAGGCGCCGCCGACGATGTCGGAGAGGTCGAGCCAGTCGACGGCCAGCGGCATCAGGATCATCATCGGGGCCGCCACCACCAGCACGAGCGACGTGACGTAGGAGAGCTTCTTGCGGTCCCCGGAGATGGCGCCGCAGGCCGCGATGGCGGCCGACACCCCGCAGATCGACACCGCCGTCGCCATCATGGCCGAGAACTCCTCGTCGACCCGGAGCTTGCGAGAGAGCCAGAAGCACAGGTACCAGATGACGGCGATGACCCCCGCCGCCTGCACCATGCCGTACATGCCGGCCTCCAGCACCTGACCGAACAGGACGTTCGTTCCCAGGATCACCAGCCCGGTCTTGATGTAGTACTCGGTCCGGATGGCGCCCCGGAGCCAGCCGGGCACTCCCAGCACGTTGGAGACGAATAGGCCGAGGGCCAGCGCGGTGATCGCGTAGCTGACGCCGCGCTCGCTGAGCGTGGAGTTGCACGCGATGGCCCGGGCCGTCCAGGCCAACACGAACACGGCGCCGAAGGCAACCGCGAAGCCCCGCACCGCGCCCTCCATCAGACGGACACCGATCAGGCACAGCACACCCAGAGCGGCCCCGACCCCGAACGTGGTGGCCAGGCTGCCGGCTCCGAACAGCCCGTCGAGTCCGTCGCTGCAGGACAGGCCGGCAGCCTCTGGCCGCACGCCGACCAGAACCAGAATGATCAGTACCGCACCCAGCCACACCGAGACCCAGTCCTCGGAGCGCAGCAGCTCGCTCGTCGTCTTGGCCACGTATCCAAGCTAGAGGCCGACCGGATAGACGGCAGTTCAACAGCGGTAGGGTCGGACCATGGCCGAGTTCAGAGTCATCTTCGTCGCCAACGACTACGACGCAACCGTGGGGTTCTTCACCGACGTGATGGGCCTGGAGGTGGAGCGGTCCTTCGGCGAGATCTTCAGGGGGACCATCCTGCTGGCCGCCGCCGGCCGCATCGAGGTCATCGAGGACGGCGCCGGGTGGGACACGCCCGGAGTGACGGGCGTCTCGGTGTCATGGGAGATCGCCGACGCCGACGCCGAGCACGCTCGGCTGGTCGCAGCGGGGGCCACCATCGTGCGGCCGCCAGAGTTGCAGCCCTGGGGCCACAAGAGCCTCGAAGTGGCCGGACCAGACGGGCTGAGGATCATCCTCTTCGAAGTGGTGACGGCTCAGTAGCGGGCTAGACAGTCAAGCCATGCGATTCGGATTCTGGCCGTCGAGCGCCCACCGGTGGGATCAGATACTGGCAGTGAGCCAAGCCGCGGAGGCCAGCGGCTGGGACGGCCTGTGGCTGCCCGACCACTTCATGCCGCCCGAGGGGGGCTACGGCCACGAGCCGTCCGGAGCAGAGCCCGAGCTGCTGCCCACCCACGAGTGCTGGACCCTGCTGGGCGCCCTCGCCGCGGCGGTGCACCGGGTGCGCCTCGGGGCGATGGTCACCGGCAACACCTACCGCCACCCGGCGGTGCTGGCCAAGCAGGCGGCCACCGTCGACCACGTCAGCGGGGGCCGGCTCGTGCTCGGCCTCGGCGCCGGCTGGCAGGAGAACGAGCATCGCCGCTACGGCCTTGCCTTCGGAACCGTGCGGAGCCGGGCCGACATGCTGGAGGAGGCCTGCGCGGTGATCACCAGCCTGTTCGCCAACGAGCGCACCGACTTCGACGGCGCCCACTACCGCCTGCAGGGAGCGCCGTTGACGCCGAAGCCGCTGCAGGATCCGCTGCCCATCATGATCGGGGGCCGGGGCGAGCGCCGCACCATCCCGACCATGGTGCGCTGGGGTCACGAGTGGAACGGCTGGTGCACGGTGGACGACATGCGCTACTTCAACGCCCTCATTGATCGGCTCTGCGAGGCCCAGGACCGGGATCCGGCCACCATCGCCCGCTCCGCGGCGGTCATCCTGCGCATGTGCGACTCCGAGGCCGAGGCGGCCCGGTTGCAGGTCGGAGCGTCGGGGCGCCCCGAGCTGGTGGGCACCCCGGAACAGCTGGTCGAGCAGGTGGCCGCCTACGCGGCGGCCGGCACCGACGAGTTGATCATCCCCGACTTCAACCTCAGGCCCGAGGAGGCCCCCGAGGTCGCCGAGCGCTTCATGTCCGAGGTCGTAGCCGCGCTCTGACGCCGGCGGCCCCGGCGGCGATCACCGCGCTAGCGTCCGGCGGGGACTGAGAGGCCCGAGAGGAGAGCGATGACCGAGACCATGTTCACCGGCGGCGTCCCGGCGGTGGTTCAGGAGGCACCGAGCCGGTTCGACGCCTACGACACCCAGGCACTCTGGCGCAAGGACGTGGACCATTACATCCACCCCTTCACCGACTTCGCCGTCTGGAGGGAGGAGGGCGCCCTGGTGATGGCCGAGTCCGAGGGCGCCTACGTCTACGACTCCGACGGCAAGCGCTACCTCGACGCCCAGGGTGGGTTGTGGTGCGTGAACGCCGGCTACGGCCGGGCCGAGATCGCCGACGCCATGGCCGAGCAGGCCCGCAAGCTGGCCTACTACTCGCCGTTCACCA
>VYCM01000018.1 GCA_009843915.1 Acidimicrobiaceae bacterium
GTCGACGCGGTGGGCAACCCCGTTCACGGTGACGTTCACCCTCATGCAGCCACCCGCACCCTCTCACCGTCGCGCCTCACGCCGCCCCTGCCCCGTCCAGGTCGGCGAGGGCCCAACTGAGGCATCGCCGACCCAGCACGGCCAGCGCGTGCCTGCGGTATGCGGCGCTGCCGCGGACATCGTCTATGGGAGCCGCGGCCTCCGCCACCAGCGCGCCGAACTCCTGCGCGACGCTCTCACCGACTCCGCGCGGCGCGTCCCAGCGATCGGCCAAGGCCTCTTCGAGCATCTGCTCCGCGCCGCGGGCCCGCAGGGGCGTCGGGCCGGCCGAGCCGATCCCGGTCCCCGCCCGCCGGCCGGTCATATCCAGGTTCAGGGCGAACGACGTCGTGGCGATCACCATCGCGTTGCGCGGCCCGACCTTGGCGAACTGCTGCGGGCCGGTCGCGGCCAGGACCCGGACCGCCCTGATCAGCTCGTCGCGCTCCAGCGCGCTGCACTTGGGTCCGACGAAGAAGTCGTCGATGTCGATGAGGCGCAAGCCCCGCACCGACTCGGCCTCCACCCGCGCCCAGGACGCCAGCAGCACCGGATGCGAGTCGCCGGCGGGGGAGGCGGTGGCGAGGTTGCCGGCCACGGTTCCGCGGTTGCGGATCTGGGGCGAGCCGACAGTGCGGGCTGCCTGGGCGAGGGCCGGACACGGGCCGGCGAGCTCGTCGATGATCCGGGTGAAGCAGACGCCGGCTCCGATGCGCACCGTCCGCCCGGCATCCACCAGCTCCCAGGAGTCGATCCCGTCCACGGCCGTAAGATCCAGCAGGGCGCCCGGCCGGGCCCGGCCGAAGTTGATGTCGACCATCAAGTCCGTGCCACCGCAGATGGGCGACGCTTCCGGGTGCTGCGAGCGCAACCGCACCGCATCCCCCCACGACGCGGGGCGCAGCACAGACCCCGACCCCCGAATCTCGACGCCGGGCTCCAACACCGGGGCGATGCTATATGGCGCAGCGCGACAGACGCCCAGCCAGATCCTCCCGGTCGAGGTTCTTGCCGATGAACACCGCCCTGCTGTCGCGGTGCGGCCCATCCCACCGGTCGAGGTCGTGGATCTCAAAGATCCGGTGCACTCCCTGCAATGCGACCCGCCTGTCGTTCTCTGCGATCGCCAGCACTCCCTTCCAGCGCAGCAGGTCGTCGCCGTAGTCGGTCGCGATCCCGCGAGCCGCCTCCTCGACCATGCCAAGGTCCAGTTCCCCGCCGATCCTGACCGAGCAGGTCTCTACGTCGGGGTCATGGCTGTGCACATAGTGGTCCTCGAGGAAGGACGGGTCGGAGGCGGCCCGCTGGGAGATCTCGAACGCCTGGATGCCCAGGATGGCGTCCAGATTCACCTCGGCGTAGCTCGATCGATCGATCTCGGACCGCTGGTTGAACTTCCTGATGCGACCCTCGATCCGCTCGATCGTGCTCTCATCGACCAGGTCCACTTTGTTCACGATGATGCGGTCCGCGCTGACGATCTGGTCGACAGCCTGGCTGTTGATGCCGTCGTAGCGGATGTCGTCCAGGTGCTGCTCGATGTGCTTGGAGTCGATCAACGTGACGATGGCGTCCAGAGCCACCTCCTCGAGGACCTCGTCATCGATGAAGAAGGCCTGGGCGACCGGCATCGGATCAGCGAGACCGCTGGTCTCGACGAGGATGTAGTCGAGGCGGTCACGACGGCTCATCAGCTTGCGGATTACGTCGAGCAGATCGCCGCGGACGGACGCGACGCAGCAGATGCAGCCGTTGACCATCTCGTATATCTCCTCATCGGAGGAGACCACCAGGTCCGAGTCGATGCTGATCTCGCCGAACTCGTTCTCGATGATGGCGATGCGCTTGCCATGGTTCTCGCGCAGTATGTGGTTGAGCAGAGTCGTCTTCCCGGACCCGAGGAAGCCGGTCAGGATGGTGACCGGCAACCGGCCGTGCTGCCCACGAATTGCATTCTCGGCCATCTCGCCGCCGGCGGACATCTCCTTAGCTAGCGGCCCTCGTCCGGAGGCCAGTCCTGGACTTCCTGGTCGATCCGGTTCCAGAAAGCTTGGCGCACAGCCCTCCTGAGGCGGTCCTGGCCTCGCAGGCTTCCCCCGATCACGTTCTCCACCGCGTAGAGCAGGTCGCCGTCCAGGGACTCGGGTATGCGCGGGCGCTGGTCGAGCAGGGCGTCGAACTCGTCGTCGCTGGCCCGATAGAGCCAACTCTCGGCGAACTCGGTCGCGGCTGCGGCGACCGAGTCGACCGGGTCGTAGGTGTCGGAGGCGGCGTCATCAGGAGTGCGCCGGCGCCTGATGAACCGGGACAAGTCGTCCTTGGTCAACTTGATGACCTCGTCCGACTCGGTGACCAGGCCGCCAGGCGGATCCCTGCGCTCGTCACGGGATGCGATGGTGATCAGGATCACGCGCAGTCCCAGATCTTGGACCTCGCTGACGCAGTCGAGCAGATCCTCGTCGGCCGTCAGCAGGAAGGCATCGCAGATGGCCCGCTCGCGGGCGAGGGTGGAGAGGTCGCGCCTGATGGCTGCGCCCATAGAGGACTGCGGATCCCGGCCGGTGCCGGTCTGGAGTCGCAGCTTCATGTTGGGCAGCGTCGCCACCAGTTGCTGGGCGGGGGTGGGCACGCCGTCGCCGGAGGTGTCGTACCAGTAGGTGCGGAGAGGCTGGAGGTCGCACACGTCGGTGGCGAGGCCGACGAGGAAGTCGTTGGCGCCGAGGCCGTAGAGGAGGATCTCCTGGCGCTCCGGGCTGTTGCAGCACAGCAAGCCGCCCTCTGTGTAGAGGTACTCGGCGTCAACGAATATCGCGTAGCGGTCCATGTCGGCGTCACCCTTCACATCAGCGCGACGTCCTGCCGGACCCCACGCCGTTGGGGCCGGGATCCCAGAGGGTCCCGCCAGTTTAGCCGACCCCCTTGATGATCCCAGCATCCAGCGTGTACGCCCCCTGGGACTCGAACCCAGAACCTGCGGATTAAGAGTCCGTTGCTCTGCCAAATTGAGCTAGAGGCGCTCGGTGAGCGTCCAACGATAGCGCGCGGGTGACCGAGGGGAGTCGAACCCCCGACCTCCGGGACCACAACCCGGCGCTCTAACCTACTGAGCTACGGCCACCACGACCGCCGAAGCGGGCAAATCACAAGCCTACCGCTCGGTAGACTCAGCGTGCCCCCGTAGCTCAACTGGAAAGAGCGGAGGGTTTCTACCCCTCAGGTTGCGGGTTCGAGTCCTGTCGGGGGTGCGGGCGCTGGTACAGACAGCGAGACGGACTGAGGAAGCGAGACGCGCCGTGGCCGACCTCGACAAAGCCAGGGGCCTGGGATTGGAGATCCTCCGCCGCGCCGGGATCGAGGTCGGAGGAGATCAGCCTTGCGACATCGCCGTGCACGACGACCGCTTCTGGGCAAGGGTGCTTGCAACACGCGAACTCGGGCTGGGTGAGTCGTACCAGGACGGATGGTGGGACGCCAACCAACTCGACGAGTTCATCGCCCACGTGCAGACCCTCGACCTGCGCTCGCTGGTGCGGCCCGGACCCGGGCTGCTGATGCACATCGCCAGGGCCCGCGCTGCGAACCGCCAGACCGTGCGGCGGTCCCGCAGGAACGCGGGCGTCCACTACGACATCGGAAACGACCTCTACGAGCGGATGCTCGACAAGCGCATGATCTACTCGTGCGGCTACTGGCGGCGCGCCGAGGACCTGGACCAGGCCCAGGAGGACAAGCTCGAGCTCATCTGCCGCAAGCTGCAGCTGGAGCCGGGCATGAGGCTGCTCGACATCGGCTGCGGCTGGGGCGGTTTCGCCCGGTTCGCGGCCACCGAGCACGGCGTGACGGTCACGGGCGCCACGCCGGCGCGCGAGCAGGCCCGCTGGGCTCGGGAAGCCTGCGCAGGCCTGCCCGTCGAGATCCGGGAATGCGACTACCGCGACCTGGAGGGCTCCTTCGATCGGATCGTGTCGATAGGGATGATGGAGCACGTCGGCCCGCGCAACCTCAAGACCTTCTTCGGGCGCTGCGGCCGCTTGCTGTCCGGCGACGGCATTATGCTGCACCACACCATCGGGTCGCTGGAATCGAAACACCACACCGACCCGTGGTTCGACAAGTACATATTCCCGGGCGGCGTAGTCCCGTCGCTGGCCCAGATCACGTCAGCCTGCGAACACGACTGGATTATCGAAGACGTGCAGAACTTCGGGCCGTACTACGACCGAACGCTCATGGCCTGGCACCGCAAGGTGACCGAGGCCTGGACGGACCTCACCGGCTATGACGAGCGCGTCCGCCGCACCTGGGACTACTACCTGCTGAGTTCGGCCGGATCGTTCCGAGCCCGGGCCCTGCAACTCTGGCAGATCGTGTTCACCCGCAGCCGTCGCCGCTCCGAGGTGTACCACCGGCCGGACTGACCCGGACGCGATCTAGAACTGCGCCTGCTCGGTGCTGCCTTCAAGGGCGAGGGTGGACGCGGTTCCCCCGGAGATCACGGTGGCCACCTGATCGAAGTATCCGGCCCCGACCTCTCGCTGGTGGCGGGTGGCGGTGTAGCCGAGGGCCTCCATCGCCAACTCGCCCTGCTGCAGCCCGACGTAGGCCTTCATGTCGTCGGACTCGTAGGCGTGGGCCAGCTCGAACGCCGACGCGTTGAGCGCATGCCAGCCGGCGAGGGTGATGAACTGGAAGGCGTAGCCCATGGCGCCCAACTCCTTCTGGAACATGGCGATCTGGGCGTCGTCCAGGTGCGCCCGCCAGTTGAACGAGGGCGAGCAGTTGTAGGCCAGCATCTTGTTGGGGTACGCCGCGCCGATGGCCTCGGCGAACTCCCGGGCCTCGTCGAGATCGGGAGTCGAGGTCTCGCACCAGAGCAGGTCGCAGTAGGGCGCGTAGGCGAGGCCGCGCTGGATCGGCGCCTGCAGTCCCGGCGTCGTCACGAAGAACCCCTCCGCGGTGCGCTCGCCGGTCAGCCCGGCCCGGTCCCTGACGTCGACGTCGCTGGTGATCAGGCCGGCGCTCAGCGCGTCGGTGCGGGCGACCAGGATGGTCTCGACACCCATGACGTCAGCAGCCAGCCTGGCCGCCCTCAGCGTGGCGAGATGCTGCGACGTGGGCACCAGCACCTTCCCGCCCATGTGGCCGCACTTCTTGGCCGAGCTGAGCTGATCCTCGAAGTGGACTCCGGCCGCGCCGGACTCGATCATGGCCTTCATCAGCTCGAAGGCATTGAGCGGACCTCCGAAGCCTGCCTCAGCGTCGGCCACGATCGGCAGCATGTAGTCGCGGCTCGGGTTGCCATCGGTCTCGCTCCACTCGATCTGGTCGGCCCTTCTGAGCGCGTTGTTGAGGCGGGCGACCAGCGACGGCACGGAGTCCGCCGGATAGAGGGACTGGTCGGGGTACACCTGCCCGGCGAGGTTGGCGTCGCCGGCCACCTGCCAGCCCGACAGGTACAGGGCGGGCAGCCCCGCCTTGGCGAACTGGATCGCCTGCCCGCCGGTCATGGCGCCCAGGGCGTGCACGTAGTCCATGCTGTTGAGGCGCTGCCATAGCTTGGCCGCGCCGGCGCGGGCCACCGTGCACTCGGGCGTCACCGAGCCGCGCAGCCGTACCACCTCGGTCGCGGAGTAGTCACGACGGGTGCCGTGCCAGCGGGGGTTGTTCTCCCAGTCGGTCTCCAGAGTCTCGACCTGCTGTGCGAAGCTCGGACTTACGTTCGTGACCTTCACCATCGATCGCCCTCCCGGTTGGAGCGGTGCAGTGCCGGCCGATGACCCGAGGGCCATCGCCGCCCCCAATGCTCATTGCGTGAGGCCACAGAAGCCAGAATCTGCACCGCAGAGAAGCGCCCAAATTGTTGGCTGGCACAAGTTCTGCAATTCTTTCGCATATGGGCACCGAACGCGACCTCCTCGTGCTCGGCCGGCGCCTGCGCCACGTCCGCCGCGCCCGGGGTCTCACCCTCGCGGGCCTGGCTGAGCGCACCGGGCGGCCGCCGGCCTACCTGTCACGGCTCGAGAACGGCAGGGTGGAACCCCGCCTCGGCGTGCTCAGCGACCTCGCCGAGGCGCTCGACACCACCACCGCCGACCTTCTCGAGGACGCCCCCCCGGACCGCCGGGCCGAACTCGAGCTGGAACTGCTGCGGGCCCAGGAACAACCGGCCTACGCGGAGCTCGGGCTGCCGCCGCTCAAGCCGTCCAGACGGCTCAGCGACGAGGTCCTCGAGCACCTGGCCGGCCTGAGCCGCGCCGTCTGCGAGCGGTCCGCCCCGATCGACACCACCGAGAGCGCCCGGAGGGCCAACTCGGAGCTGCGCGGTGAGATGCGCGACCGGAACAACTACTTCACCGACATCGAGCAGATCGCGGCCGAAGGGCTGGCCCGCGCCGGATACCCCGGTTCCGGCCCGATCAGCGAGCGGGTGCTCACCGAGCTGGTGAGCAGCTACGGCTTCCGCATAGAGCGAGTCGCCGGCCTGCCCCGCACGGCCCGTTCGATCACCGACACTCGCGACCGGGTGATCTTCATCGGCGACCAGGACGACCTGAAGGTGCGCCAGGCCCGTTCCGTAGTGCTGCAGACGCTCGGACACTTCGCGCTGGAGCACTCCGACACGTCAGACTTCGGTGACTACCTCCGGCAGCGCATCGAGTCCAACTACTTCTCGGCCGCCGTCCTCGCCCCGGAGGCGCCCGCGGTGGAGTTGCTGAGCGAGGCGAAACGCCAGGGCGACATCAGCGTCGAGGACCTCAAGGAGACGTTCTACATCTCCTACGAGATGGCTGCCCACCGCTTCACGAACCTGGCCACTGTCCACCTGGGCATTCCCGTCCACTTCCTGCGAACCGACGCCGAGGGCGTGATCACCAAGGCGTACGAGAACGACGGGCTTCCGTTCCCGGTGACCTCCGACGGGGGACTGGAGGGAGAGCGGGTTCCCCGCCAGTGGGGAGCCCGCCAAGCCTGGGGAGCCGAGGGGCACTTCCTGTTGCACGAGCAGTACACGGTGCTCGATGTGGGCGAATACTTCTGCATCACCTACATAGAGACCGAGCACGATCGCTACCCCTATGCGATCACGCTGGGCACGACGGTCGCGCACGCCCAGCACTTCCGCGGCTCCGAGACGCTGCGGCGCGAGCACGCCCGCTCCAGGGACGTGGAGCCCGACCCCCGGCTCGTGCGCGACTGGGAGAGCGTGGCCTGGCCGTCGGCGGCCGAGCGCAGCCATGTGCTGTCGGCACTGCCGCCGTCGCAGCGCTCCTTCGTGCCGTTCCCCGGCATCGACCTGCTAGACGTCTACCGCTTCCTGGACCGGCAGAGGCGCCGCCGTCAGGCCTAGAGGCCGAGCTTGCGAGGCCGTGGCCCGAGCGGCCCGTGAGCGAAGCGAACAAGAGCGGGAACACCTAGTGATACGCGGATAGGGCGCGTCGTGTAGCCTCGCCCCAGACACCGCGCATGCCTGAGACCGCCGCCACCATCCGCGTCCCCGCCAACCATCTGCTCGGACCTCTGGTGGGCGAGCACGATGCGAACCTCCGCCAGCTTGAGAGCGCGTTCCCCGGCAGCCGCATCCATCTGAGGGGTAACGAGGTCAGCGTCCTCGGGGACGAGGCCGAGACCGTCGCCCGGGCGTTCGAGGAGCTGATCCTGCTTCTCGAGCACGGGCAGCGCCTCGACGGCCGCACCATCGACCGCACGATCGACATGGTGCGCAGCAACGTCCGAGCCTCGGAGGTCCTGACCCACGATGTGCTGCGAACGGCCGGGGGGCGGGTCGTGCGCCCGAAGTCGGCCGGACAGAAGCGCTACACCGACGTGATGGGCCAGAGCATCATCACCTTCGGGATCGGGCCGGCCGGAACGGGCAAGAGCTGGCTGGCGGTGGCCATGGCCGTGCGGGCGCTCAACGACGGCGAGGTGACCCGCATCATCCTCACCCGCCCCGCGGTCGAGGCGGGGGAGAGGCTGGGATTCCTCCCCGGCGACATGATGGCCAAGGTCGATCCCTACCTGCGCCCCCTCTACGACGCGCTTTACGACATGGTGGGCAGCGAGGGAATGGAGCGATTCCTGGAACGGGGAGCCGTCGAGGTGGCGCCGCTGGCGTTCATGCGGGGCCGCACCCTCAATTCGAGCTTCATCATCCTCGACGAGGCCCAGAACACCACCCCCGAGCAGATGAAGATGTTCCTCACCCGCATCGGCTTCGGCTCCCGGGCTGTGGTCACCGGCGACGTCACCCAGGTGGACGTGGACGGCGGGCGCAGCGGCCTGGCGGGCATCGAGGAACTGCTGGGAGGCATCGAAGGCATCGGGTTCGTCCATCTGAGCAGCCGCGACGTCGTTCGTCACCGCATCGTCGCCGACATCGTCACCGCCTACGACCGGGTCGGCCTCACGCGCGGAGACTCCCCCTAGATGGTGGTGGCGTCCTCCCCGGACGAGCCTGCTTGCGGAACGGTGGTCCGCGCCTTCGACGAGACATCCGGTCCGGCAGCAGCGAACGACCCGGTCGACACCGAGCGCTGGGCCAGACTGGCCCGAGCCGTGCTGCGCGACGAGGGGGTCGGATCCGGCGAGTTGGGCCTGCGGTTCGTGGACACCAGTGCCATGGCCGAGCTCAACCTGGCCCACATGGGCACGGCCGGACCCACCGACGTCCTCGCCTTTCCGATAGACGGCGGCTACAGCGGCGCCCCCCCATCCGAACCGACCGTGCTGCTGGGCGACGTTGTGGTCTGTCCCGCATACGCGGCACAAACCAACGGCGACCCCGCCGCGTCCGTCAACCCCCGGCCAACCGGCGACCCCGACGACGAGTTGGCCCTTCTGGTCGTGCACGGCGTGCTGCACGTACTGGGATACGACCACGCCCACGAAGCAGAGGCCGCAGCCATGCAAACCCGCGAACGGCAGCTCTTGGCTGCACACCACCGACAACCGTGACCAGCCAGAACGAGCCCGGTGCCGGCCAGATGTCGCGTCGTGTCCGGAGACGGGTCGCGCGGGTGAGGAACGGGGTGCCGCCGGTCAGCGAAGACGAATTGATCGCCCTCACCGACGCCGCGGCTGAAGCGGACGCCATCGAGGACGCCGAGCGCGACATGATTGCTTCCGCGCTTGCCCTGGACCGCACCGTGGTTCGTGAGGTCATGGCGCCCCGCGCCGACATGGTCACCGTCGACGCAGACATGACGGTGACTGCCTCGCTCGAGATCGCCATCAGCCGCGGCCTCAGCCGTCTGCCGGTCTGCCGGAACGACATCGACGACATCGTCGGCGTCGTGTTGCTGAAGGATCTGGCCCGTACCGAGCGCTCGGGCGGCGGCGACCGCCCCGTCCAGGAGTCGATGCGCCGCGCCATGTTCGTGCCCGAGACCAAGCGAGTGGACGAGTTGCTCTCCGAGATGCGCACCGCCGGAGGGCACCTGGCCATTGTCGTCGACGAGTACGGGGGCACGGCCGGGCTCGTCACCCTCGAGGACCTCGTCGAGGAGCTGGTGGGCGAGATCGTCGACGAGTTCGACCGGCCTGAGCCGCTCATGGAGCCCCTCGCGGGCGGCGAGGCCCTGGTGCACGGCCGCATGCCGGTCGACCAGCTGAACACCCTCGTCGGAGCGGCCTTGCCCGACGACGACTGGGACACCGTCGGCGGCCTGATCTTCAGCAAGCTGGGCCATGTGCCCGAAGTGGGCGAGACAGTGGAGGTCGACGGCCTCAAGCTGCGGGTGGAGCACATGGAGGGCCGCCGCATCACCCGGGTGAGACTCACCCGCACATGAAGCCTCCCGGGGAGCCGGACACAGGCGCCGGCAGCCACCGGTGCGGGATCGTCGGGCTGGCAGGCCGTCCCAATGCGGGCAAGTCGACGCTGGTAAACCGGATCGTCGGGCAGAAGGTGTCGATCGTCTCGGACAAGCCCCAGACCACCCGCACCGAGTTGCGGGGGGTGCTCACCCGTCGCGACGCCCAGATGATCCTGGTCGACACGCCCGGCATACACAAGCCTCGCACCGCGCTCGGGCGCCGGATGAACGCCGCCGCCAACGAGGCGCTGCACGAGATCGACGTGACGTGCCTTGTGATCGACGCATCGGCTCCCTACGGCCGCGGCGACGCCTTCATCGCCCGGTCGCTGCCCGCGGATTCAGTTGTGGTCGTGACCAAGGCCGACCTGGTGGGACCGCAGGCGATGCTGGAGCAGCTCGCCGCCCTGGGAGAGTTGGACTTCGAGGCCTACTTCCCGGTGAGCGGACGCACCGGCCAGGGTGTGGAGGCGCTGGTGGAGCATCTGGCGGGCCGCCTGCCCGAGGGGCCGGCCCTCTACCCTCCGGGAACCGTCTCGGACGCCTCGGAGGCCTTCCGGGTGGCCGAGCTGGTGCGGGAACAGCTCCTGGCCGCCACACGCGACGAACTGCCCCATTCGATCGCGACCCGGGTGACGGAATGGGATTGGCCCCTGATCCGCTGCGAGATCATCGTTGAGCGCCCTTCCCAGAAGGCGATCGTGATCGGCAAGGGCGGATCGAAGCTCAAGGCGGCCGGGACGGCGGTGCGCTCGCAACTCCCCGAGGGCGCCTACCTGCAGCTCGCAGTCCGAGTCGACAAGAACTGGCAGCGACGCGCCGGATAAGGCGCGCCACGTCGGCGGGTCACGCGGTAGCTTCAGAGTAATGATCACTGCGGCGTTGGATCTGGACCGCGTCCCCTCGCACGTGGCGTGCGTGATGGACGGCAACGGGCGCTGGGCCCAGTCCCGGGGCCTGCCCCGCACCGAGGGTCACCGGGCCGGTGAGGAGGCGCTGTTCGACGTGGTGGACGGGGCGCTCGACATCGGTGTCGAGTGGCTCACCGTCTATGCGTTCAGCACTGAGAATTGGCGACGCCCACCCGACGAGGTCCGCTTCCTGCTCGAATTCAACGAGGACATCCTGCTGAGGCGCCGGGACGACCTGCACGAGCGGGGCGTGCGGATCCGGTTCGTCGGCCGCCGCGACCGCCGGGTGCCCAAGAAGCTGATCCAGCTCATGGACGACGCCGTGGAGCTGACCAGGCGCAACCGTCGGATGACCTTCACCATCGCCTTCAACTACGGCGGGCGGGCAGAGATCGTCGATGCCGTCAGGGCGGTCGTGAACTCCGGGATATCGGCCGACAGGATCACCGAGCGCACCATCGCCTGCCGCCTCTACGACCCCGAGATGCCGGAGCCCGACCTGATGATCCGCACCTCCGGGGAGTGCCGCACCTCCAACTTCCTGCTCTGGGAGCTGGCCTACAGCGAGCTGTACTTCACCGACACGGCGTGGCCCGACTTCCGCCGGGTGGACCTCTATGAGGCGATTAGGGTCTACCAGGAGCGCGAGCGGCGGTTCGGGCAGGTCTCGCCCAACGGCGCAAGCTCGGCCATCACGTTCAACGGCGACGGCAAGAGGCGAGACCACCCGGGCTAGGGCGATGGGCCTCTACCGCGACGAGGCGGTGGTGCTGCGCACCTGGAAGCTGGGCGAGGCAGACCGCATCGTGAACTTGCACACCCTGGCCCACGGCAAGGTCCGCGCCGTGGCCAAGGGGGTGCGGCGCACCCGCTCGAAGTTCGGCGCCCGCCTGGAGCCGGCCTGTCGCGTGGCGGTGCAGCTGTACCGGGGCCGCGGCGAGCTCGACACTCTCACCCAGGCTGAGACCATCGACCGCTTCGCGAGCCTCCGGTCCGACCCCGGCAGCTTCGCCCGAGCCTCCGCCATGCTGGAGGCCGTCGACCACCTCGCGCCCGAGACCGGAGGCGACCCCGACCGGCATGTGATGCTCGTCCGGGCCCTGACCACGCTGGACCGCGTCGACAGCGAGTTGGTCCTGGCGGGCTTCTTCTTGAAGCTGCTGGCGCTGGAGGGTGTGCAGCCCGAGCTCGCCAGCTGCGTGGCCTGTGGAGCGGGCGAGCCCTTCGAGGCTCTCGATATCGATGCCGGCGGGGTGCTGTGCCACCGGTGCCGCCATGGCCGGCCGATAAGCCGGGAGGCCCTGGAGATGCTTCGCCAGGTCCTCGGCGGCCAGCTGGGAGCGGCATTGCGCCGGCCCGCCGACGACGCCACCGCCGAGGTGACGGCCATCGCCACGGCGGCGATCGAGTCCCATCTGGAGCGGCGGCTGCGATCAGTGACCGTGCTGGACCGCCACTAAGTCTTAGCCTTGGCGTCTGTGACTGAGTCCCGCCCTAGCCCTGAGTTGTTCGACGCGATCGTCAACCTCTGTGTGCGGCGCGGCTTCGTGTTCCGCTCCGCAGAGATCTACGGCGGCTTCCGCTCGGCCTACGACTACGGGCCGCTGGGAGTGCTGCTGCTGCGCAACGTCAAGGAGCAGTGGTGGCGATCTATGGTGCAGCTGCGCCACGACGTGGTCGGCCTTGACGCGTCGATCCTGTCGCCGCCCGCGGTGTGGGAGGCCTCCGGCCATCTCGGGAACTTCACCGACCCGCTGGTGGACTGCCGCGCCTGCGGTACCCGGCACCGCTCCGACAAGCTCCAGGACCCGGAGAACTGCCCCGAGTGCGGCGAGAGGGGCCAACTCACCGAGCCCCGGCAGTTCAACCTGATGTTCGCCACTCACGCCGGGCCGGTAGCCGACTCCGCGGCGCAGGTCTACCTCCGTCCCGAGACGGCCCAGGGCATGTTCATCAACTTCGCCAACGTGCTGCGAACCAGCCGCAAGAGCCCGCCGTTCGGCATCGCCCAGATCGGGAAGTCGTTCCGCAACGAGATCACGCCGGGCAACTTCGTGTTCCGCACCCGCGAGTTCGAGCAGATGGAGATGGAGTACTTCGTCCCGCCGGACTCGGCGGCGGAGTGGTTCGAGCACTGGTGCGAGGCCCGCCACCAGTGGTACCTGGACCTGGGCATCAATCCCGAGATGCTGCGGCTGAGGCCCCACGGCGCCGACGAGCTGAGCCACTACTCGTCGGCCACCTCCGACGTTGAGTTCCTGTTCCCCTGGGGCTGGGACGAGCTCGAGGGCATCGCCAACCGGGGCGACTACGACCTGCGGGCCCACTCCGAGCACTCCGGCGAGCGGCTCGAATTCTTCGACCCGGCCACCGAAGAGCACTACACGCCCCATGTGATCGAGCCGGCCGCGGGCGCCACCCGGGCCGCCATGGCGTTCCTGATGGACGCCTACCACACCGAGGTCGTCAACGACGCCGAGCGGGTTGTGCTCCGGCTCGACCACCGGCTGGCGCCGTACCAGGTGGCGGTGCTGCCCCTGTCGCGCAAAGACGTGTTGGTGCCGGTGGCGCAACGGGTGTTCGACCTGCTCAAGGGCCGCTGGAGCTCAGACTACGACGAGACCCAGGCCATAGGGCGCCGCTACCGGCGCCAGGACGAGATCGGCACGCCGCTGTGCGTGACCGTCGACTTCGACACCCTCGACGACGACGCGGTCACGGTGCGCGACCGCGACTCCATGGCCCAGGATCGCGTGAGCATCGACCGGCTCGTCGACTACCTCGCAGACCGGCTCCAGTAATCCACCCGCCGGCGGGCGGATCGGTGTCCGGCGGGACTGGTATGTTCGCCCCGATGGGGATCGTGGCGGACGACATTGCCCGGGTTCGGGCGGCCACCGACATCGTCGCCATCATCGGCGAGCACACCGAGATCAAGCGCTCCGGCCGGCAGTGGATGGCCCGCTGCCCGCTGCACGGTGAGCGCACGCCGTCAATGTCGGTGTCACCCGACAAGGGCGTGTACTACTGCTTCGGCTGCCAGCGCAGCGGCGACGTCATCACCTTCGTGCAGGAGATCGAGGGGCTCGACTTCGCGGGCGCGGTCGAACTGCTGGCCGGGCGGGCCGGGATACAGGTGCAGTACACCAGCCGGGACGAGAGCGCGGCCCGGAGCCGCCGGCGGCGGCTGCTGGAGTCGGTGGCCAAGGCCAGGGACTTCTACCACCAGCGGCTGCTCGACGGCAAGGACGCGGGCTCGGCCCGGCACTATCTCAGGTCCCGGGGCTACGACGGGGACCTCGTGCGCCGCTGGAGGATGGGTTGGGCGCCCGACGGGTGGGACCATCTGGCCAAGCATCTGAGGCTCTCTGACGAGGACCTGCGCGACTCGGGTCTCGGGTTCGTGAACCGCGGTGGGCGCCAGCAGGACTTCTTCCGGGGCCGGATCCTGTTCCCCATAACCGACGAGCGAGGTGATCCGGTCGGCTTCGGAGGCCGGATCATGCCGGGGGTCGACGGCCCCAAGTACCTCAACACCTCGACCGACGCCAAGACCTACGACAAGAGCCGGGTCCTGTACGGGCTGCACGAGCACCGCAAGGAGATCGTCAAGGCCGGTCGGGCGGTGGTGTGCGAGGGCTACACCGACGTGATCGGCTGCGCCGAGGCCGGCATCGAGCTGGCCGTGGCCACCTGCGGCACCGCCCTCACCGCCGAGCATGTGCGACTGCTGAAGCGGTTCTCGGCCAGCCGGCTGGTGCTGGCCTTCGACGCCGACGCCGCGGGAGCCGCGGCGGCAGGCCGCGTGTACGCGTGGGAGCGCGAGTACGAGCTAGAGGTGATGGTGGCCGATCTGCCCGCCGGCAAGGATCCCGGCGACCTTGGCCGCTCCGAGCCGGAGGCTCTCCATGAGGCGATTGAGAACGCCCTGCCCTTCCTGCAGTTCCGGGTGGATCGAGCCCTCGCCGGCGCTGACCTGTCCACTATCGAGAGCCGGGCCCGATCCGCCGAGCGGGCCGTGACCGTGGTCAACGAGCACCCTGACCCGATGGTGCGCGACCCCCACGTGATCGAGATCGCCGACCGCTGCCATGTGGATCCCGACCATCTGCGCCGCTTCGCAACCGGCGGGCCGAGCATGGCGCCGGCCCGTGCCGCGGACGGTGACAGGTTCCGGCCCCCGGCCGGCGAGCGCCTAACTCCCGAGGACGAGGCGCTGCAGTTGGCCATACACCGGCCAGCTGAGGTGGCCCGCCGTCTGCACGCCATCCTGTTCGGCGATCCGGTTCACCGCGAGGCCTTCGAGGCGCTCGAGCGCACCGGGGGAGTGGTGGAGGCGTCCGACCAGGTGTCGGGGCCGGCGGCGCAACTGCTGCACCGGCTGGCCGTCGACGCGGGCAACGCTTCCGTCGAGGACGTGCTCGCCCGTGTGGCCCGCCTCACCTCCGGCCGGGCCATGAACGACCTGCGCCGCATGGCGGCCTCTGCCGACGATCCCGCCATGCGCCAGCAGTACAGCACCAGCGTCGCCTGGCTGAAGTCTCAGTCGGAGCAACTCGATGAGCGGGACACCCGCGCCGACACCCTGGCGGTCCTGCTGCCGTGGCTAGTAGAGCACGGGCGCCGATCCGAGGCGTCCGTGTCGGGGTCGCTGGTAGCCTCACAGGCTGATCCGGGGTAGCTCAACTGGCAGAGCAAGCGGCTGTTAACCGCTAGGTTGTGGGTTCGAGCCCCACCCCCGGAGCCGCAGCGATAGGGTCGAAGTGGGCTCGTAGCTCAGTGGTCAGAGCAGGGGACTCATAATCCCTTGGTCGTGGGTTCGATCCCCACCGAGCCCACGGGCGGCGCGGACTGACAATCGGACCCTGGACTGCGATGGACCTGAACTGGAGCGAGACGCAGGCCGCCATGCGCCGGGATCTGCGGGGGTGGCTGGAGCGCAACCTGGCCGAGTGGCGGGCCGAGATCGGCGTCGAACTCTCAGGTGACACCCGCGAGGGGTTCGCCCAGCAGCTGCGGTGGGAACGGCGCCTGTACGAGGCGGGGTGGTCGGCCGTGGCCTGGCCCGAGGCCTACGGCGGGCGCGAAGGCACGCTGTGGGACTGGCTCGTCTTCGAGGAGGAGTACTGGCGGTCGGGAGCCCCCCAGCGGGTCACCCAGAACGGGATCCAGATCCTGGCGCCGTCGCTCTTCGAGCACGGAACCCAGGACCAGAAGGATTTGCTGCTGCCGCGCATCGCCGCCGCGGAGGACCTGTGGTGCCAAGGCTGGTCCGAGCCGAACGCCGGCAGCGACTTGGCCGGGGTGTCCAGCCGGGCCAGGCGGGTGTCCGGCGGCTGGGTGCTGGACGGCCAGAAGACGTGGACCACCCGGGGCGCGTTCTGCACCCACCTCTTCGGGTTGTTCCGCTCCGACCCCGACTCTGAGCGCCACCGCGGGCTGACCTATCTGCTGGTGCCGCTGGACCTCGACGGGGTCGTCGTGCGGGGATTCAGTCGCCTTGACGGCGACGAAGGCTTCGCCGAGGTGTTCTTCACCGAAGCGTTCCTGCCCGACGACGCCGTCGGCACCAGCGTGGTTCTGGGGGATGTGGACCGCGGCTGGAGCGTGGCCGTGTCGGCGGCCAGCACCGAGAGAGGGTTGCTCCGTTCGCCCGGCCGCTACCAGGCCACCGTCGCCGGTCTGCTCGACTTGTGGGCCGAGCGCGGCGGAGACGCGGCCACGCGCCGCCGCCTCGCCGCGGCCTGGATGCTTGTCGACGCATACCGCCTTCAGACGCTGCAGACGATCACCGCCCTCCTCGACGGCGTTGACCTCGGTTCGGAAGCGAGCCTGGCCAAGGTCTGGTGGTCGGAGCTCGATATCGAGTTGCACGAGATCGCCCTCGAGCTGCTTGGCACCGACGCGGAGTTGGAAGGACCCTGGAGCAAAGGCCACCAGTTCGCACTGGCCGGCCCCATCTACGCGGGGACCAATGAGGTGCAGCGCAACATCGTGGCCGAACGCGTCCTCGGACTGCCCCGATGAGATTCTCGCTAGACGACGATCGCGAGGCGCTGCGCGCCACGGCCCGGGATCTGCTGGCCGAGCTTTGCCCGCCGGCGGCGGTGCGAGCGGCTTGGACTCAGGAGCCGGATCCCTCGGCTTGGCACGCCCTGGCCGACGCAGGGGCTCTAGCCGTCCTCGTCCCAGAGTCTGAAGGAGGTCTCGGGCTCGACGAGACTTACCTGGTTGGAGTGGTGGAGGAGGCAGGCAGGGCGGCGCTGCCCCATCCGCTGACGGCGACCGCACTGGTGGCCGCGCCGCTGGGCGTAGCGGGCACGACGGTGACGACGGACCTGGGCGCCTCCAGTGCAATCGTTCCTGCGGCCACCTACGCCGAGGCCTTCCTGCTCCGCTCAGACGACGGCTTGCGGCTCTACGGAGCCGACGAGGTTGAGATCGAGCCGGTGGAGACCGTGGACTCCTCCAGGCACTGCGCGCGGGTGCACCCCCGCGGGGCGGGAGAGCTGGTGACCGGCGACGCTGCGGCTACCGAGGCCGCCTTCGAGCGGGGGGTGCTCGGCACCGCGGCCGAACTCCTCGGCCTGAGCCACAGGATGCTGGAGCTCACCGTGGGCTACGCGGCCCAACGCCACCAGTTTGGCAAGCCGATCGGAAGCTTCCAGGCCGTGAAGCACCACCTGGCCAATGCCCGGATCCAGATCGAGTTCGCCGCACCGGCGGTGCTCTACGCCGCTTATGCGGTGGCCCATGGTCGCGGTGACGCCAGCCGCGCCGTATCGCAGGCCAAGTGGCTGGCCGGCAACACGGCTTCGGTCATGGGCCGGGCCGCCCTGCAGTGCCACGGCGCCATCGGCTACACCACCGAGCACGACCTGCACCTCTACCTGAAGCGCTCATGGGCGCTGGCCCGCTCCTGGGGCGGCGCCGGCTTCCACGCCGACCGCGTCGCCGCTTCGATCGGACTGTAGAAACGCGCCATACTGTGCCCGCCCCCTCAGAGCGGCGCGTCTTGTGCAGAGAGGAGAACGTTTGTGAGGATCGGTGACAGGGTCCCCGACTTCGAAGCAACCGACCAGCACGGCAACACCGTGGTACTGCGCGACCTGCTCAAGGTCGGCCCGGTCGTGATGTACTTCTATCCCAAGGCCATGACGGCTGGTTGAACGCGCCAGAGCTGCCATTTCCGCGACCTGTCGGCCGAGTCGCCGAGTTCGGCGCCAGTGTCGTGGGAATCAGCGCCGATCAGGTTGATCGGCAACTCGAGTTCGACGATGCCAACGCACTGGGCTTCCCGCTGCTGTCAGACCCGGGGCGCGACATCGCGCGCCGCTTCGGCGTGATCCGCAAGGGTTTGCTTCCGAACAAGCGAAAGACGTTCGTGATCGACCGCGGCGGCTCGGTGCTGACCACGGTGCGCTCCGAGTTGAACATGCGCATCCACGCCGACCGAGCCCTGGAGACGCTGCAGAAGACGATCAACCCCTGACCGCGGGACGTCTACGGCTCGCCTGGGACGTCTAGAGTTCGCCGAGCCAGGCCGGCGCCCGGTCGAGGAGGAACTCGCAGACCTCGCGGGCCCGGTCGAGCATCTCGCACAGCACCTCTAGATCCTGCCCGAGATAGATCCGGCTGAGGGCCAGTTCGACGCGCCCCTCGATGTTCACGGTCCGTTCCGCGGCGTCGGTCACGGCCGCCACCCTGTCGACCGAGGAGACCTGCAGCGGCAGCTCAGTGCCCCCCACCGCGGCGATGTCGGTAGCGAGAACCAGAAGGTCCGGACCCAGGTGCAGCGGCGGCAGCACGAAGCTGAGCGTCATCGGCACGGTGATGGCGTCGTCGGGGTCTTCGTCCTCGGGGCGGCTGTTCACGTCGTCCTCGAACGTCAGCAGCGTGCGCGACTCCGCCTCGACGCACAGGACCATGTCCAGCGGCCCGCCGCAGGCGTGGTCGGGGTGCAAGTCGACCTCCCACGTCTGGCGGTTGGAGTACGTCTCCACAAAGTGACGGTCACCGTGGACGTGGAAGCCATGCTCCGACACGTGGTCCTTGAGATTGGCGACGAAACCGTGCAGATCGATCAGCGACACTCGCATCCCCCTTGTATCGGACGTTCGGCTGCGGCAACCGCGCGGCACTGTATCGCGCCGGGCCGGGGTGGTACTTCAGGCGGCTGGTCTGGTTCACTGGCACCGATGCCCCGCGACTTTCTCGATGTGCTCAATGCCGCCGCCGACGCCGCGGTAGAGGCTCTGGCCGGGTGCACCGACTGGGGCCCCACCGGCCGCAAGCCCGGCCAGTACGGCTTCGACTTGGCCACTGACGCGGCCGCCACCGCCGTGCTGCGCGACAGCGGGCTGCGCGTGCTCAGCGAGGAGAGCGGCCTCGAGGCCGGCGACAGGCCCGTGGCCGTCCTGGACCCGGTGGACGGATCCACCAACGCGTCGCGGGGCATCCGCTACTTCGCTACCAGCATCTGCGTGGTCGATGGGGGCGCCCCCGTAGCCGCCGTCGTGCACGACCACGGGAACGGCGAGCGCTTCGAGGCCATGAACGGCGGCGGCGCCCGGCGCGACGGAACTCGTCTGGCTCGCGAAGAGGAGCAGCCGCTGCGCTCCGCGGTGGTCGGCATCAACGGGCAGGCGCCCGGCTGGGGCGGCTGGGCGCAGGTGAGAACGCTGGGAGCAGCTGCCCTGGAGCTGTGCGGAGTGGCCGACGGGCGCCTCGACGCCTACATCGACTTCTCGGCCTCCGGCTTGGGTTCCTGGGACTATCTGGGCGGTCTGCTGGTGTGCCAGGAAGCCGGCGTCGACGTCGTGGACGGCACCGGGCGCGACCTGGTCACGCTCGAGCATGCGGCGCGGCGAGCCCCCGTGGCGGCTACGCCACATCTGCTGAAGGACGTCCTGGACGCCTACGTCCGGTTGACCGGCGCCGACGCCGATCGGTGCTGAGGCCTGGGTCTGGCTACGGCCCGGGCAGGATCAGTCGATCGAGAACGGCGGGTACTCGTCGGTGAGCAGCATCGAGTAGGCCCACAGCCGGGCATCGACGCGTACCCAGCCCGCCGACCACCGGAACAGCGCCTCGGGCCAGCGTCCGGTGAGGGTCACGACAACCAGGCCGACGAGCGCGGCGATGCTGCTGATGACCCAGACGACCATGGAGAAGACGGCACCCGGGATCAGGACTGCGCCCAGTACGAGCTCCACGATCCACACCCACGCGGGGAGGGACGCGAACCCGAATATGAGCCCGAGCATGCCGATCAGGGTCAGCCACGCGAAGGGCACGATGAACCGGAACAGCACGCTGAGCCGGTTCCTTCCCTCCAGCCGGGGCGAGAAGTTCACCGATATCCCCGCGCCTCCCGGATCCTCCACCGCGGGCGTGAAGTCGAACGGGGGGTACTTGTCGGTGAGGAAGGCCATGTAGGAGAAGGTGCGGGCCCGGTAGCGAACATAGGTCGCGTGGAACGCGGCGACGCCGGGCGGCAGCTTGCCGGTGAAGAGCACGGCGAGCCATGCGTATATGGCCGTCAGGCTGGCCGCGACGTTCATCGCGGTGTGCAGGACGACGTACTGAGGGAGCACGAGGATCATCTGGCCGATCGGGCGCCAGTTGGCGATCCGCTCGGGTCGGTCGATGGTGATGGTGGCGGGGTAACTCATGGAGTAGAAGCTACACCACAGGGGCATGGGAAACCTGAGATACCGGATCCCGATTCTCGGGGCGAGAGCGGGGGTTAGGCTCACGGACGCGGGCGCGTAGCTCAGGCGGTTCAGAGCGCTTCCCTTACAAGGAAGAGGCCGGGGGTTCAAGTCCCTCCGCGCCCACCATGACCAGTCCCTTTAGAACCGAAGTCGCCGACGGCATAGCCGAGCTCGAGCTCTGCAACCCTCCGGTGAACGCGTTCGGCGTCGGCGACCAGTCCGCCCTGGCCGCCGAGATCGAGAACCTCGGTCAACGCGACGACGTGCGGGTGATCATCATCGCTGCCACCGGCAAGGGGTTCTTCGCCGGCCTCGACATCAAGGAGATGGCAGCCGACCCCAGCCTCATCGTGCCTGCAAACAAGG
>VYCM01000051.1 GCA_009843915.1 Acidimicrobiaceae bacterium
AACAGTGCCGGAGACGGTGCTGCAGCCAGTGCTACGGCTACACCTGCTGCTGCCACGAACGCCGTGGTGGTCTCCCTGAACCGTGTGGGGGGAACGGGAGCAGTGACCGAAGGCGGCACAGTGGAGTTCACCGTCACCCTGAGCCGCGTCTTGACGGCAGGTGAGATTGTGGAGGCGCCCTTGTCTGTCAGCGGTGCGGGTGTGACCACTGCGGACTGGAGTCTGGCGCTGAAGACGGGAAACAATCTGAACACCGGCGTGATCCTCTCGGACGAGACGACGTCCACCCCGAACTTGTATTTCTCCGGTGTGGGTGCGCAGACGGCGACGCTGATATTGACGGCGACGCCGGACGCCAACGACGAGGGCAGTGGCGAGACCGTGACCGTAGCGCTGGGACCGGACGGCAACGTGGCTAACGGTTTTGACCGGCCCAGCCTGGAAACCAACACGCCCGACGGCGCCGACCCGTCCAGCACGGCCAACAGCTTCGACGTGACGGTGAACGAACCGTCGCTGCCGGTGGTGTCCATCGGGTTGCAGACCCAGGACGGCCAGACCAAGGATGCCGGTGGTCGGTTGATCTTCCCCGAGGACGGCACCTCGGCGTCCTTCAGCGTGACCCGGACACCGGCGCCGACGGCTGCCTTTGACGTCTGCATCAGGGTGACGGAAGCAGGTGGTGAACGGGTGGCATCCTCAGCCGAAGGTGTGAAGACCGTCAGCATTCCGACCGCCGGCACCGTCAATCACGACGTGGCCTGGACGGACACGGCTGCCGATGATCGCGACAGCCTGGTGACGGTGGAGGCGGTGGCGCCGGGCACGGCAGGCTGCTCGGCAACGGGCTACACCGTGTTGTCCACTGCCGGGTCCAGGGCAATACGGGTGGTGGACGACGAAGCGACGCCGGTGGCGCTCACCTCCTCGGACACCACCATGACGGAGGGGGACGCAACAGAAACAGCGGAGTTGACCATAAGGCTGGGGCGGCAGTTATACGCCGGGGAGGTGATCGTGGTGCCGTTCACTCTGGCCACCACCACCAGCGCCCGGCTGCCGGGGAGCGTGGACGGCGACAACAACCCCAACCACGACTTCACGGTAACGGCATCGGGTAGCGGCGTGACGGTGATCGACGCCGACACGGACACACCGGAGATCAAGTTCACGGGTCACGACACCAACACGGTGCAGGAGGCAACGGTGACACTGACCCCGGTGGCGAATCGGGACGACGGCGATACGGCCAACGAGAGCGTGACGGCAACGCTGGCCAGCGACAGCGCTCTGGGGAGCAGCAGCAAGGGCACCAACGTGGGTGGCGCAGCGCAGCGCGCCACCGACTACCAGGTATCCCTCACATTGAGCGAGCCGCCGCAGTTGCCGGTGTTCGGGGTTGTCATGCCGAGCTCCATATCCGAGGGCACTGCTGACGGCGAGATCCAGTGCAATACCGTGCGGGGCTTTGGCACGCAGACGGCGTCGCTGACCGTCAACTACCGGGTCAGCCAGACCGGCGATTTCCTGGCCGCCGGCGAGACCGGCGACAAGTCCTTCACCCGCGGCACGCAAACGAGCACCGGTTTCGGCATCGCGCTCGACGACGACAGCGTGGACGAGCCGGACGGCACGGTGACCTGCGCGCTGCGGACCGGCACCGGCTACAACTTGCACACGACGTCCTCGGACACGATCACGGTGAAGGACGACGACCCGACGGTGGTGAGTCTGGCCCGAGTGGGTAGCAGCAGTGCGGTGACCGAGGGGGGCACGGTGGAGTTCACCGTCACCCTGGGCCGGGCGCTGGTGGCGGGGGAGATCATCGACGTGCCGCTGTCGATATCGGGCACGAACGTGACCACCGACGACTGGAGTCTGGCGCTGAAGACGGGGACGGGTCTCAACACCGGCGTGACCCTCTCGGGCGCGACCACGGCCACGCCGAAGGTGCGCTTTTCCGGCGCGGCGGCGCAGACGGCAACGCTGGTGTTGACCACAACACCGGACAGCACGGACGAGAGCGCCGGCGAGACCGTGACGGTGGCGCTGGGACCGGACGGCAACGTGACCAACGGTTTTGATCACACCAGCCTGGGCACCAACGTGGGGGGCGGCGCCGATCCCTCCTCCACGGCCAAGAGCTTCGACGTGGCGGTCAACGACATCATCGCCAGCATTGCGCCAAAGACCGCCAACACCCCCGTGACGGAGGGAACGGCGGCAGTGTTCACGGTGACGGCCAATCCAGCGCCCACGGCCAACCTGCCGGTGAGCCTGACGGTGGCGGACGCCACCAACGCGGACTTTGTGAGTTCCACGAACCAGGGCAGCGGCAAGAGCGTAACCATCCAGGCGGGGCAGACCACGGCGGACTTCACCGTCCCCACCATGGGTGGCGCCAGCGAGACCACCGATGAACCCAGCGGTGACGTGACGGTGACGGTGGCCAGCGGCACGGGGTACACGGTGAGCAGCAGCGCCGGTTCCGCCACGGTGAAAGTGAACGATAACGACGCCACCACGGTGACCCTCACCACGCCGGACACCACCGCTACGGAAGGGAGTAGCACTGAGACGGCCAGCGTGGTGTTGACCCTGGGCCGCCCCCTGCGGGCGGGGGAGAGTCTGGGGGTGCCGCTGGGGTTCAGCGGCGGCGCAGTGGGAACGGACTTCACCCTG
>VYCM01000025.1 GCA_009843915.1 Acidimicrobiaceae bacterium
ACCCGCGACCCGTCCGAGGTGGTGGCGGTGGTGCCGCCCAGCCTGGTCGAGTGCACCGTCGAGAAAGTGGCCGTCAACGCAGTGATGGCCGGCTGCGCACCCGAGCACCTGCCGGTAGTGATCGCCGCGCTGGAGGCAGTGTGCACCGACGAGTTCAACATGCACGGCGTGCTGGCCACCACCATGAGTGTCGGGCCGGTGCTGGTGGTGAATGGGCCCGTGGCCGAGCGCATCGGCATGAACAGCGGGATCAACTCGCTGGGCCAGGGCAACCGGGCCAACTCAACCATCGGTCGGGCCCTGCAATTGGTGGTGCGCAACGTCGGCGGCGGGCATCCCGGGGGTGTGGACCGGGCCACGTTCGGCTCACCGGCCAAGGTGGGTTTCTGCTTCGCCGAGGATGAGGCGGGCTCACCGTGGACCTCCCTGGCGGAGAGCCGGGGCTGGCGGGCGGACCAGTCCACCGTCACCGTGTTCACTGGAGAGTCGCCCAGGATCCTCGCCGACGAGCGGTCCCGAACTCCCGAATCGTTGACCAAGCACCTAGCCCAGGCGCTGCAGTCCACGGTCTCACCCAGGATGATGCTGGGGATGGACGCCATGCTGGTGCTGTCGCCCGAGCACATGGCCCGCTACGCCGACGCGGGCTGGAGCCGGGACCGCTTCACGGAGGAACTCTCGGCCGAGTTGACCTTCGACGGCGACGACCTGCTGGCCGGCGCGGGCGGCATCGCGGCGGGGCTGCCCCCCACGGCCGCCGGCCAGAGGATCCCCAAGTTCCGCCCCGGCGGGCTGCTGGTAGTCCATTCCGGTGGCCCCGCCGGACTGTTCTCGGCGATCATCGGCGGCTGGGCCAACGGGCCTAGAGGCAGCGACCCGGTCACCCGCGAGATCACGCCGTAGGAAGCTCGCGACTACCCTCACCCCGGCAAGGAGGCCACCTGATGACCACCGTCCTCGATCCCACCTCGGAGCAGGCCCCGGCGGCGCGGGAGCGGGCCACCCGGCCCGAGTCGCTGGCCGGACTGACCGTCGGCCTGCTCGACATCTCGAAACCCCGCGGCAATGTGTTCCTCGACCGTGTCTCGGAGCGCCTCAGCGGACTGGGCGCGACGGTCAACCGCTACACCAAGCCCACATTCACCAAGCCCGCTCCGATCGACCTGCGCCACGAGATAGCCACCACCTGCGACGCGGTTATCGAGGCGCTCGCCGATTGAGGCTCATGTGTGTCGTGCAGTGTGCACGACATCAGCGACATCGAGCGGCGCGGCGTCCCCGGCGTGTTCGTCTCGACCGTCCACTTCGCTTCGGCGGTCGAGGCGCAAGCCGAGTCGCTCGGCTTCGACGCAGCCGCGGTGCTCACCCGCCACCCCATCCAGGACCGCACCGACAACGAGATGGCGGCCATTGCCGACGCCGCCTTCGACGAACTGGTCCAAGCCCTGGTAGGCCCCTAGAGACGCCGCCACTCAGGACCAGGCGGCCAAGGCCACTGCGGTGGTGCTGGCGTAGAGGACTCGACGGCCGGAGGCCGCGCTCAGGAACATCCCGTTGGCCACCCGGGAGCCGGTGGGAACGCGATCTATAAGGCTGCCGGTGGAGATGTCTACGACCACCAGGTCGTCCGACGGCGGGCCGCCGTCGGCTCCGGACGTGAAGTCGTTGATGACCAGTTCCCCCGATTCGGGGTACACCACCGGCTGCATGGACGGGCGCACATCCAGCTGCCATGCCACGCTCATCTCGCGGGGTGGCGGTCCGGCCGGGATCTCAACCCCGGCGAGACCGCTGTTCACCGAGTCCCAGGCGACGGCCATGCCAACGCCGGGCCGGACGTCGGGTATGTGGGCCGGAGGCGCGATGATCCCGCCGCCGGGTGTGCCGAAGGGCTCGATCTCGTCGCGGTCGCCGTCATCGGTGAGGCTGAACCGCAGCAGCCGCTGAGCTCCGGACCAAGGCGCCGGGTGGCGCCACGACAGCCGGTTGCCGGGCGGTTCGTCGAAGCGGCCGTTGGGCTCGGTGGTGTGGATGGCCCGGACCGACTCGATGTCGCCGCAGTCCATGATCCAGCAGTCCCCGTCGGAGAGGCACGAGTCCCAGGACAGGCCCCAGGCGCCCTGGGCGGCGCGGTACCGGGGCCTCCAACTCGCGTCGATCTCCAGGCCGCACCCGCCGCCGTTCCGGCCGGGCTCGCCCACGAACAAGCGCCACAGATGCTCGGTCCCGGGGACGTAGATCACTTCCACCGTTGAGCCGTCGATGTCCACAACATCGGCGGCGATGCGACCCATCGAGCCCTCGGGCAGCACCAGCGGCTCGCCCACCAACTCCAGGGACTCGGGCTCCAGGCGGGTCAGCGTCGTGCCGCCCTGGCCTTCGAGCCGCAGGTCCTTGGTGACGATGGTGCCGTCGCGCAGGGCCAGCATCCCGTTGTGGGAGCGATCGGCCGGCAGCCGCCGCTCGGCCAGCACCGACAGGTCGTCGGGGTCGAGCCTGTGCAGGTACGAGCCGTTGACGCTGTAGACCGCCCCGTTGGCGTGGGCCAGGATCGAACCGCACCACACGTGGTCGCCGCACGGGAGCCGCGGCGAGCGGGCTAGCGGCTCCAGCAACTGAGGGTCGGCACCTCCCGCGCTCAGGTCCAATCGCTCGACCCAGCCGTACGGCTCGGGGCCGCTGAAGGCGGGCATGGTCCCTCCCAGGTACCACTGGTCCGGCTCGCGCTCCACGAACATCACGTTCCAGCGCCCGTTGCGCTTGCTGGCGACCGAAGAGGTGCCCGCGCCGGCATCGAGGCGCCCGGTTGCCGCCTTCTGGCGCCGGTTGCCGCCGCACTCCGCCGGCCACGCCGAGGGCCAGTACCCGTCCCGGGCGCCCGGCCGGCCCTCGAAGCGGTCCAGCCCGGTCATGGTCGTCGCGCTCTGAGGCCGGCGCTCGGGACGGCGCCGGTCATCGGGCGAAGAGCTCGGGGACGATCGGGCAGTCGGACCTTCGAGCCGCCTCGGCGGGAGTCCGCAGGCCGGAAGGTGTGACCACCCTGGTCACGAACCGGTCCAGGTCCAGCACGGCCAGGCCTCGCATGGCCGGGTCGTCGGGGCGGTGACGATCGCTCAACAAGTCCCACATGCGCTCGGGCAGTATCCGCCCCGCGCCTGCGATCAGCCACACCGGAGTCCCCCAGCCGCGGGCCATCTCAGCCACCGACACGGTCTCGGCCACCACCAGCGCCTGTGACGGACCCGCGCAGTCGCTGGTCATGAGAACTAGGTCGGCCCGGCCCGCGGCCTCGAGATCGTCTGGCTCGACCCACCGCAGATCCGGGCGGTCGTCCAGCGCGGCGGCGTAGGCGGCCAAGTCCCCGACGGCCAGAACGCTCGACCCGGCGGGAAGGGCATCCATGCCTTGCCCGAGCAAATGCGGAGTTGCGTCGTCTTCAAGGTCCCCAATCACCCGCCGCGCCTCGGAGCGAGGATCCATGGCGGTGAGCATCCGGGCCGCCAGCCATACCAGCGGCGCGCAGTCGCTGCGCCGGTCCAGCAGCCGGCGGCACGACGTGAGCAGACCCTTCGGATCGTCAGCGAACGACGACAGCGCCGAGGCCGACTCCCGCACCAGCGGCACCACCGGCACAACCCCAGCCCGGGCCACATACCGAAGCCGCTCAATCGGATGCACCCCGCGAGCGTACGCAACCGCCACAAGGCCGCGCGGGTGATACTCCGACCAGGCAGGAGGGTGGCGCCCGGCGCGACCGGCGAGGCCGGGGGGTGGCGACGAGTCGGATGACCGACGAATAGGGCGAAGCCCGTGTCGGTCATCTGACTCGGCGACAGGACCCGCCGGCCGGAAAGACCCGCCGGCCGGAACAACGCGAGCGCTAGCGTTGGCCTCGTGACCGCCGTCTCGCTAGATCTGGAACTGGACCCGCTAGGAGGCAAGGCCAGGCCGCTGTCCTCCTGGCTCACGACCTTCCCGCTGCTGCCCGTTCTCCTGGATCCCTACACCAATGAGAGCGCCTGGATCCTCCACACCGCCCGGCGCATCCTGGTCACCTACGCCGAAGCCGGATGCCGGACATGCTGGGTGGTCGCCTGCGACCCCGACGACGCCCGGCGCTTCCTCGGTCCCTACGCCGAAGAGATCCTCACCTTCTCCGACCCCGACCGCCGGGTGCCCACCGCGCTCGGGCTCGACACCTTGCCCGCGTTCGCCTTCGTCCTCCAGAACGGGTCGGTCACCGCGGCCGCCCAGGGCTGGAACCCTGCGGAGTGGCGCGACGTGGCCGAGACCGTCTCGGACTACACGCACTGGCAGCGCCCGGTGATTGGCGACGGGCAGGACCCGGTCGCGTTCCCGGGAACGCCCGCGAGGCCCTGAAACAGGCTCCGGCTGGAACGGACGTCATGGCCGACTCGTCCGACCTGAAGGACTTCGCCTATTCGGACATGCTGCCTCTCGGCGCCGACGACACCGACTACCGGCTGGTTTCGACCGAGGGGGTCTCCACCATCGAGGCCGCGGGCCGGAGGTTCCTGAAGGTCGAGCCCGAGGCGCTGACGCTGCTCACGTCGGTGGCCATGCACGACATCAACCACTACCTGCGATCCGACCACCTCCAGCAGCTCCGCAACATCCTCGAGGACCCCGAGGCCTCGGACAACGACCGCTTCGTGGCCACCGAGCTGCTGCAGAACGCCAACATCGCCGCGGGCGGGATCCTGCCCATGTGCCAGGACACCGGCACCGCGGTGATCATGGGCCGCAAGGGCGAGCAGGTGCTCACCTTCGGCGACGACGCCGAAGCCATCTCCCGGGGCGTGTACGACACCTACCTCACATCCAACCTGCGCTACTCGCAGCTCGCCCCGCTCGACATGTTCACTGAGGTGAACACCCAGAACAACCTGCCCGCCCAGATCGAGATTCATTCCAAGCCCGGCGATGTCTACGAGCTGTTCTACATGGCCAAGGGCGGCGGCTCGGCCAACAAGTCGTTCCTGTACCAGAAGACCAAGGCCCTGCTCAACGAGCAGTCGCTGATCGACTTCTGCGACGAGACGCTGCGGCTGCTCGGCACCGCGGCCTGCCCGCCCTACCACCTCGCCCTGGTGGTGGGCGGCACGTCGGCGGAATACAACCTGAAGGTGGCCAAGCTCGCCTCGGCCAAGTACCTCGACTCCCTGCCCACCTCCGGCGATGCCGACACAGGCCACGGCTTCCGGGACCTCGAATGGGAGAAGCGGATCCTGGAGCTCACCCAGGCCTTCGGCATCGGCGCCCAGTTCGGCGGCAAGTACTTCTGCCACGACGTGCGGGTGGTGCGGCTGCCCCGCCACGGGGCGTCCAACCCGGTGGGGATCGCGGTGAGCTGTTCGGCCGACCGCCAGGCCCGGGCCAGGATCACCTCCGAGGGGCTGTTCCTCGAGCGCCTGGAGACCGACCCGGCCCGGTTCCTTCCCGAGACAAGCGCCGACGACCTCTCCAGCGAGGTCGTGCCGGTGGACCTCGACCAGCCCATGGATGAGATCCTGGCCCGGCTGACCCGCTACCCGGTCAAGACCCGGCTGGCCCTGACCGGCACGCTGGTGGTGGGCCGCGACATCGCCCACGCCAAGATCAAGCAGCGCCTCGACGCCGGCGAGCCGATGCCGGACTACATGCGGGACCATCCGGTGTACTACGCCGGTCCGGCCAAGACTCCCCAGGGCTACGCCTCCGGGTCGTTCGGACCCACCACCGCGGGCCGCATGGACTCCTACGTCGACCAGTTCCAGGCGGCCGGCGGGTCGATGGTGATGCTGGCCAAGGGGAACCGCTCGTCAGAGGTGACCGAGGCCTGCGCCCGCCACGGCGGCTTCTACCTGGGATCCATCGGAGGCCCCGCCGCCCGCCTGGCCCGCGACTCGATCCGGCGGGTGGAGGTGCTCGACTACCCCGAGTTGGGCATGGAGGCCGTGTGGCGCATCGAGGTCGAGGACTTCCCCGCCTTCATCGTGATCGACGACAAGGGAAACGACTTCTTCGCCGAGGTCTCCACCCCGGTGAGGCTCCGCGGCCGCTAAGCGTCCAGCGCAGCCTCCGCCGCGGGCACCGGCCCGTCGGTCGCAGTCCGCCAGTCGAGCACTTCGCAGTCGCCCCACAGCCGTTCGAGCTGGTACAGGGAGCGCCGCTCAGCGTCGAAGACGTGCACGACGAACGGCCCGTAGTCGAGCAGTACCCACTGGCGGTCGTCAGCGCCCTCGATGCGCAGCGGCGACGGTCCGCCCGCCTCCTTCACCGTCTCCTCGACGCCCTCGGTGATGGAGCGCACCTGGCGGGCATTGTTGCCGTGGGTGATCACGAACAGGTCGGTGACCACCAGCACGTCGCCGACGTCGATGACCATCGTGTCGACGCCCTTGCGCTCATCGGCGGCGGCCGCCGCGGCCACGGCCCAGCGCCGCGCGTACGCACCGTCGACCAGAGGAGGTGAACCGGCCGGAGCGACAGGATCGGCCGGGCTTGCTCCTAGCGTCACCGCGCCGCCTGGTCCAGTCCGACCGTCACGGTTATGTCGACCACGTCGGCGCCGCTCTCGCCCAGCTCGATGAGAGCCATGTTGACGCCGAGCTCGATGGCGATGGAGTTGGTGATGGGGTCGTTCACGAGTTCCTCGCGATGGTAGGCGAACTGGGTGGCCTCCACACCGAAGGCGTCCGCGTTGCCTATCACGGTGATCACTCCCCCCGCCGCGACCACAGCGTCAGCCAGCCCATCCCGGATGGCTGGATCGCCCGTGCCGTCGAGTAGTTGGACCCTGGGGCGCAGGAACGACTCCGGCTGCTGGGGCCACGGGGCCAACGCCAAGGCCTCGGCCCTCAGCCACGCTCTGCTCTCCGCGCCCAGGAACTGGACCGGGGCGGCGCCGGGATCGGATGCGACGGACTCGAAGGGAACAACCTCCACCACCGTAGTGCCCGCTCCGAGGGCCCGCAGGAATGGTGCCAGGGGCGAGTCGGCCGGGGGGATGGCCGCCTCGGGGTCCGGCGCCCGACCGATGACACCCAGCCACGACTCCCACATGGCCCGCTGGCGCTGCGCCCGGTTGCCGTCGGCCTCGTCAGGGTTGCGGTGGGCATAGACGGCAGCTGCGTCGGCCGCAGTCAGCTCGTAGCGTCCGGCCTGGTAGACGACCCGTTGCGCTCCGTCGGCGCCCACCTCGATCAGATCATCGACCAACAGGTACGGCAGCGGCTCCGCGGGGCCGATGCTGTGGGCGAGCCCCTCGGTGGGCACCTCGACAACCTGCCCGAAGCCGAGGCCGAACATGTCCTCGGCAACCTGCCGGACGGCCTCGACACCTCCCCGCGCGAAAGTGCCGGAGAGCAGCTCGCCCTGCGCCGGCGAGCCGCCCGGGGGCACGACCACGAGGTCGGCCGGCAGCAGCACCACACCACCGCCCGCGTCGATGCCCGTCAGTGCCATGAAGGCCACGCCGGTCAGGCCGCCGTTGTGGGTGTGGAGCGAGAGCAGCGTGGGGGTGGCCTCCACCAACTCCACATATCCGGGCTCGTCGGGCTCCAGGACGATGGTTTCCTCGACGCTGTCCACCGTGGTCCTGAGAACGGCGCGGCCGCCCGTCAGAGCCAGCAGCAGGACCGCGATCCCTGCGGCCACCACAACTCCCGGATAGACGAGCCTCCAGAACAAGTGAGACTGAGGAGCGGTCTGGCGGTCACGCCAGCGGGGCGGACGCCAGCGGGGCAGGCGCCAGCCGGGCCGACGCCAGCCGGGCATCAGCGACCGCACCCGTAAAGGCCTCTGGATCTGACGACTTCGATCACCGCGGCGGGCATGAGCGCCTCCACCGGTCGACCGTCCGCGAATCGGGACCGGATGTCGCACGACGAGATGTCCAGCGCGGGAACCTCCACCACCACGGCCGGCCATCCGGCCGGGGGACGCCCGCCGGAGGGCCCCGGCCGGTCTACCACGACCGTGGTGGCCAGCTCGCGCAGCTCGGATGGACGCTTCCAGGTGTCGAGTCCTTGGGCGGTGTCCGAGCCCACCACCAGCAGCAGTTCGGCCTCGGGATGCAGGCCGCGCAGCTCCCGCAGCGTGTCGGCCGTGTAGCTCTCGCCGCCGCGATCGATCTCGAGCGCGCTCGCCTCAAGCCCTTCGAGGTCACCGACGGCGGCCCTCACCATCTCCAGTCTCAGATGGGCCGGCGTCACCGGATGCAGCCCGGACTTCTGCCATGGATCGTTGGCCACCACAAGAAGCACCTTGGAGAGACCGAGCCGGTGGCGCACCTCCAGACCGGCTGCGAGGTGGCCGAAATGGGGCGGATCGAACGTCCCTCCCAGCACACCTATGCGAGGAGGGTCCGGTCGCTGCACGGCGGAAGTTTACGATCCTGCGACGCCCGCCGAGTTGCGCGCTATTGTTCTCTACGCTCATTGGCCGCCCGGGGAGCGTGACCAATGTCACAGCTCGCGCGGGCGCACATCTTGACTTGCCGGGAACAAACACCTAATCTATATTGGTTCGTCTGGGCTGGAGTAGCGCACTTGGAGGGTGTGCGCCCGGCACCAAATCCTCCCCACAAAGAAAGCGAGAAGGCCGCCCTGCCGACGCGAGCGGGGCCGGTCAGGTGAATCAGACATGAGCGACTCAGTAGGACAGTATCTCAACGAAATCGGTGCCGTCGCGCTGCTCAACGCCCAAGAGGAGCGCGAGCTCTCGCAGGCCATCGAGCGCGGCGTCGAAGCCAGTCTCCGCAAGGAGGAGGGCGAGACCGGCCGCGAGATCGACAGGGCGATCCGCGAGGCCGCCGCGGCCAAGGACCGCTTCATCCGGGCCAACCTGCGCCTCGTGGTGAGCGTCGCCCGCCGCTATCCCCTCCCCCCGGGCATGGAACTGCTCGACCTCATCCAGGAGGGGAACCTCGGACTCGAGCACGCCGTCGACAAGTTCGACTGGCGCAAGGGCTTCAAGTTCTCGACCTACGCGACCTTCTGGATCCGCCAGTCCATCGGGCGGGCCCTCGACCAGAAGGCAAGCCTGGTGCGCCTGCCCGGCGACCGGTCCGCGTCGTTGCGCGCCGCGCTGCGGCAGGTGTCCGGCGACGGCGACGAGCTGGACGACGACCATGCCCGGCTGCACCGGCTGACCACCCCCACCTCCCTCGACCGCACCATCGGCGACGACGACAGCAACGAGCTGATCGACCTGCTCCCCGACGCCAACCCCGGGCCCGAGCTCGAGGTGATGGCCAAGGCCGAGGAGGAGATGGTGACCGGCCTGCTCGACATCCTCGAGCCCCGGGCCAAGTACGCGGTCGAGCAGCGTTTCGGGCTCTCCGACGGCATCAAGCGCTCCTACCGCGAGGTCGGTGAGGAGCTGGGCGTCACCGCCGAGGCGGCCCGCCGCCTGGTGAAGCGCGCCATCAATGCCGTGCGCGAGCATGCCGAGGAGCTGAGTCTGGCCGAGACGGTCGACGCGGCATAACGCCCATGTCCGCCGGAGACCTCACCCTGTTCGCCGGCGGAAGCGACTGGTCGCCCTCGTCCTGGAGGGCCAAGCCTGCTCTCCAGCAGCCGGCTTGGCCCGACGAGGCCGAGCTCGAGCAGGCCACCAAGGCGCTGCGCGACCTGCCTCCGCTGGTGTTCGCCGGGGAGGCCCGCTCGCTGATGAGCCACCTCGGGCGGGTGGCCAACGGCGAGGCGTTCCTGCTGCAGGCGGGCGACTGCGCGGAGTCGTTCGACTCCTCCGCCGACTCGATCCGCGACAAGCTGCGGGTGATCCTCCAGATGGCCATCGTGCTGACCTACTCGGGGGGCGTGCCGCTGGTGAAGGTCGGCCGCATCGCGGGACAGTTCGCCAAGCCAAGGTCGAGCCCCACCGAGACCAAGGGCGAGGTGGAGCTCACCTCGTTCCTGGGCCACATGGTCAACGACATCGGCTTCAGCGAGGCCGAGCGGCTGCCCGACCCGCGCCGCCTGCTGACCTCGTACCACCGGGCCGCGTCCACCCTCAACCTGCTGCGAGCCTTCACGCGGGGCGGTTACGCCGACCTGTCGAGGGTTGCCAGCTGGAACCGGGAGTTCGTGGCCACGTCGCCCGCGGGCCGGCGCTACGCGCGCATGGCCGATGAGATAGACCGGGCCTTGCGGTTCATGACCGCTTGCGGGGTGACCACCAGCAACACCCCGCAACTGCACGAGGTGGAGTTCTACACCAGCCACGAGGCCCTGGTGCTGGACTACGAGGAGGCCCTCACCCGCGAGGACTCCACCACCGGCGACTGGTACGACTGCTCGGCCCACATGCTGTGGATCGGCGAGCGCACCCGCCAGCTCGACGGCGCCCACGTGGAGTTCCTGCGGGGCGTGCGCAACCCGCTCGGCTGCAAGATCGGGCCCACGGCTACCGCCGACGAGGTGGTCGCATTGTGCGAGTTGCTCAACCCGCAGCGGGTACCCGGCCGGCTCACCCTCATCACCAGGATGGGGGCCGGCAAGGTGGAAACTCTGCTGCCGCCGCTGCTGCGGGCGGTGCGGGACTCGGGCCACCCGGTGGCCTGGGCTTGCGACCCGATGCACGGCAACACCTACACGTCCACGTCGGGGCGCAAGACCCGCGACTTCGACGACGTGCTGGCCGAGATAAGCGGCTTCTTCGCGGCCCACACCGCCTGCGGCACCTGGCCCGGGGGCGTGCACGTGGAGCTGACGGGCGACGCCGTCACGGAGTGCATAGGGGGCGCCGACAAGATCCTCGACGCCGACTTGGAGCGAGCCTTTGAGACGCTGTGTGACCCTCGCCTCAACGGGCGCCAGTCAGTGGACCTCGCCTTCCGGGTGGCCGAGATGCTCTCCGGCGGGAACTGAACGTCAGGCCAGGCGGTCTACGAAGGCTTCTAGCTGTCGCAGGTTGCGCACCTCGAAGACGCCGTCGCAGTGGGGGGCGTACTCCCCCACGATCGAGTCGCCGGTGTCCCAGTAGCTACGGGGCTCGGGGTTGAGCCAGAACACGTGGCGGGCCTTCTGCTGCAGGGCCTTGACGATCCAGCCCTCGGGTGCGTGGTAGTTGTTGCGGGCGTCGCCGAGGATCAGCACGGTGGTGCGGGGTCCGACGTCGTCGGCGTAGTTGTCCCAGAACACGCCGAGGGCGTGGCCGTAGTCGGAGTGGCCGTCCACCCACACCACGTCGGCCTCGGTGTTGACCCGGTGCACCGCCTCGGCGATGTCGTCGGCGCCCTCGAAGAAGCCGGTCACCTCGTCGAGTCCGTCGATGAACACGAACGACCGGACCTTGGAGAACTGGCTCGAGATGGCGTGCACCAGGTGCAGCGTGAACCGGGCGAAGGCGGCCACCGAGCCCGACACGTCGGCCACCACCATGATGTCCGGTTTGTGGGGCCGCGGGTGGCGGAACTTCGGCTCCACCGGCACACCCCCGTAGGACAGCGAGTGGCGAACCGTCGAGCGGAAGTCGAGCGGTCCCGCCCGTCCGTGGCGGCGCTTGCGGACCAGCCTGGCGGCCAGCTTGCGGGTCAGCGGGTAGATGGCCTTGCGCAGGCTGGCCATCTCCTCGCGGGAGGCGTGCATGAAGTCGATGTCGGACGGCAGCGGCTTGCGCAGGGTCTTGGCCATGGCCTCGACGCCCCGGTCGGCCACCAGCCGCCGCCGGATCTCGGCCTCGATCTGACGCTTGAGCTCGGCGATGCGCAACTCGAACTCGTCGCGCCGTAAACGCAGGTCGAAGTCGTCGACGTCGCCCTCCGTGTGCTGTTCCGCGTCCATTAGACGCTCCAGCACGCCTTCCAGGTCGAGGTTCCGCAGGGTGCGGTACAGGTAGTAGGTGCCTCCGACGGGACGGCCCGGCTCCATCCCCGCGTAGCGGCGCACCGCCTCGCGGGCCGCGGCGCGGAGCATCTCTGAGTCGCCCCGCATCAGCGCCCGGTAGAGCATCTCGGCCAGCTCCTCGGGGCTGAGCATGTCGCCGCCGGAGCCCCGGTCGCCCTCGGCCCGGATCTCGCCGTCGGCCTCGTCGGCCTCGTCGAGATCATCGGCGGCGATCTCGTACTGGGCGCCCCGCAGGGAGAAGTACACCTCGAAGACGGTCTCGAAGGCCTTCCAGTGAGCCTGGTTCTTCACCAGCGTGGCCGCCAGGGCGTACTTGAAGGTCTCGCGATCGGTGATGGGGACGTGCTTCACGGCCTCCATGGCGTCGAGGTTCTCGGTGAGGCTGGCGGGAATGCCGACAGCCCGCAGCTCGGCGATGAAGCCGTTGAGAAGGTCCAGGAGGGGATCCCCCGCCTCGACCGGGAGCGTGGGGAGGTCAGTCTCGTAGGCCGTCACGGCCTCTAGGGCTCGATGCCCTCGACGGTCGCCAGTTCCTTGTTCGCCTTGGCGATGTCGCTCTGGTACTTCAGCAGGATGTTCACTGTCTCGGCGGCCACGTCGGCGTCGATGTGCTGCACGCCCAGCAGGACCAGCGTGCGGGCCCAGTCGAGGGTCTCCGACACCGACGGCGGCTTCTTGAGCTCCAGCCGGCGGATGGAGCGGACCACCCGGGCCACCTGGTCGGCCAGGTTCTCGGCAATGTCGGGAACCTTGGCCAGCACGATCTCCTTCTCCCGTTCCATTGTCGGGTAGTCGATGTGGAGATACAGGCAGCGCCGCTTGAGGGCCTCGCTCAGCTCGCGGGTGTTGTTGGAGGTCAGGAACACCAGCGGCACCTGCAGCGCCTCCATGGTGCCCAACTCCGGGATCGAGACCTGGTACTCGCTGAGGATCTCCAGCAGCAGGGCCTCGGTCTCGACCTCCACCCGGTCGACCTCGTCGATCAGCAGCACGATCGGATCGACGGCTCGGATGGCCTCCAGCAGGGGCCGGGTCAGCAGGAACTCGTCGGAGAAGATGTCGTCTGAGACCTCGTCCCAACCCACGTCCGCGTCGCGCTCGGTCTGGATCCGCAGCAGTTGCTTCTTGTAGTTCCACTCGTACAGCGCCTTGGCCTCGTCGAGGCCCTCATAGCACTGCAGGCGGATCAAGCGGCTGCCCGTCATCTCGGCCACGCTCTTGGCCAGCTGGGTCTTGCCGGTTCCGGCCGGACCCTCGACGAGCACCGGCTTGTCGAGCCGGTCGGCCAGGTAGACGACCCCGGCCAGGCCGGAGTCGCAGAGGTAGTCGACCTTGGAGAGATCCTGTTGGACCGCGCCGACGTCAGTGAAGCGATGCGACATAGCAGCAACCAGACTTGTCAATCAGCGGACGTGGCCCTCGCCGCGCACGACGAACTTGAGGGTGGTGAGCTGGTCGAGCCCCATCGGCCCGCGAGCGTGGAGCTTCTGGGTGCTTATGCCGATCTCGGCCCCGAACCCGAACTCCTCGCCGTCGACGAACCGGGTGGAGGCGTTGACGAGCACGGCGGCGGCGTCGACCTGCTGGGTGAACCGGTCGGCCGCGGCGAGATCAGAGGTGATGATGGTCTCGGAGTGGCCCGACCCGTTGTCGTTCACATGGGCGATGGCCTCGTCGAGAGTGTCCACCACCCTCACCGACATCTTCAGGTCGAGGAACTCGGTGGCGTGGTCCGCGGCGGTCGCCTCCCCCATCGCCGGCACGGCCCGGCGGGCCCGCTCGTCACCGAGCAGCTCGACGCCGGCCAGCGCGGCCGCAGCCCGGGGCAGGAACTCGGCCGCCACTGCGGAGTGGACCACCAGAGATTCCAGGGCGTTGCACACCCCGGGTCGCTGGGTCTTGCCGTTGACGATGATGTTCAAGGCTGCGTCGAGGTCGGCTGAGGCGTCCACGTAGGCGTGGCAGTTGCCCGCCCCGTCGATGACCACGGGCACGGTGGCGTGCTCGATCACCGACTCCAGGAGCGACGGCCCGCCCCGGGGGATCAGGCAGTCGACGTAGTCGTTCTGCTGCATGAATTCCACCGCCGCGGCTCTTGAGGCGTCCTCCACCAGGACGAGCGCGTCGGCGGGCAGGCCGGCCGACGAGATGGCCTCGCGGATGGCGGCCGCGATGGCCAGGTTGGACTGGATGGCCGACGACGACCCCCGCAGGAAGGCGGCGTTGCCCGACTTGAGGCAGAGTCCGGCCGCGTCCGAGGTGACGTTGGGACGGCTCTCGTAGATGATGGCAACCACGCCCAGGGGAACCCGCAACCTCTCGATGCGCAGCCCGTTGGGCCTCACCCAGCCGTCGGCCACCTCGCCCACCGGATCGGGTCGGGCCGCTATCTGCCGGAGCCCGCCGGCCATGGCGTCGATCCGGGCGCTCGACAGCCGGAGGCGGTCGACGAGCGGAGCCGGCGTGCCGCCGGCGATGGCCCGCTCGACGTCGATGGCGTTGGCCGCGCAGATCTGGTCGGCTCGGGTCACCAGCAGGTCGGCCGCAGCGTGCAGGGCGGCGTCCTTGACCGCAGTGGATGCCGCTGCCATCGCCCTGGAAGCAGCCTTGGCCCGAGCAGCCAGCTCGGCTACCGGCGTCGGCTCGGGCTCGGGTACGGACTCGGTGACGGGCGCGGCCAACGGCATGACGGTGGTTGCGGCGCTGCTCATCGTCTCAGGCTATAGGGGCAGGGCGACTAGCCTCGCCCCGCAAGTGCGTTGGACTGCGACCAGTGACTGAACCTAAGCGACCTCGCCGGGCTTCGGGCTCGGTGATGGTGGCGCTGGGCATCGCCGCCAGCCGTCTGGCCGGCCTGGGACGCGAGACGGTCGCTTCCCGCCTACTGGGCAACACCGCGGCCGGCGACGCCTTCGCGGTCGCCATGCGCATCCCGAACATGCTTCAGAACATGCTCGGAGAGGGCGTGCTCTCGGCCAGCTTCGTGCCCGTGTACAGCCGGCTGCTCGACGAGAGTGCCCGCGACGAGGACGGCCCCACCGATCCCGGCCAGGTGGCCGGAGCGGTGGCCGCCGCGCTCATGACCGTCGTGGGGCTGTCGGTCGCCCTGATCGTCACCCTGGCTCGTCCCATCACCTTCGTGCTGGCACCGGGGCTGACGGACGACCGTTTCGATCTGGCCGTCTCGCTGGTGCGCATCACTGCGCTGGGCACGGGGTTCGCCGTGCTGTCGGCGTGGTGCCTCGGGGTGCTCAACAGCCACCGGCGCTTCTTCGTGTCGTACGCGGCCCCGGTTCTGTGGAACGCGGTGCAGGTCGGAGCGCTGGTGGTGGCCTGGATCCTCGCCTTCGACCTCGACGGGGTGGCCCGAGCCCTGGCCTGGGGCGTGGCCGGTGGAGGGCTGGCCCAGTTGCTGGTGCAACTGCCGCTCACCGTGCGCCTGGCCCGGGGACTGCGGCTGCGATGGATCCGGGGCCATCCCGGCCTGCGGGAGATCCGGCGCCGGTTCGGTCCCGCGGTGCTGGGCCGCGGCGTGGCGCAGGTGTCCGCGTACGTGGACTTGATGCTGGCGTCGCTGCTCGCCACGGGCGCCATGGCCGCCCTGTACCGGGCCCAGATCCTCTACATGCTTCCCGTGAGCCTGTTCGCCATGAGCGTGGCCGCCGCGGAGTTGCCGGAGATGTCGCGACAGGCCGACGACCCGGTCGCGCTGGCCACCCGTTCCCGGTCGGCCATGCGCAAGGTCGCCTTCTGGATGCTGCTGGCCGCCGCCGTGTACATCGCGGCCGGCGACCTGGTGGTGGGTCTGCTGTTCCAGGGCGGCGTGTTCTCGGAGGCCGACACCGTGCTGGTGTGGTTCGTGGTCGGGGCCTACGCGCTCGGTCTGCCGGCCACCGGCCTGAGCCGGGTGCTGCAGAACGTCTGCTACGCCCGGGGCGACACTGCCGGCCCGGCCGGGATCGCCGCGGTCCGCGTGGCGGTGGCCGCGGCCGTCGGCCTGGTCGTGATGTTCCCCCTCGACCGCGTCGTGGTGAGCGGCGACCGGCTGCTAAGCGCCGCCGAGGGCATCGGCCTGGCATGGGCATTGCCCGAGGCCGAGCGAGCGCTGGGCGACGTGGTGCGGTTGGGCGCAGTAGGCCTGGCTCTGGGGTCGGCCGTGGCGGCGTGGACCGAGATCGTCCTGCTCGCCCGGCGGCTCCGCACCGAGGAGGCGGTCCGTTCGGCTCTCGGTGCTCCGACGACAGCCGCCGCGGTGGCCTTCGCCGCGACCGCCGCGCTCAAGCTCCTGATCGACGGCTGGCCCCTGCTCCTGTCGGCCCCCATAGCGGCCGCGTTCGCCATGGGCGTGTACACGGTGGTCGCCTACCGCCGCGGTGTCGCAGAGGCCCACATGCTGCTCCAGCCCGCACGCAGGATCATCTGGCAGCGCCGCAACCAGTCGGACTGAGCCTTGCTGGACTCCCGCTCCGCCGCTGAGGAAGTACAGTTGGAGCCATGTGGAAGCTCCTCAAGCGCCGCTGGAAGTATCTGACGGCCCGACTGGGCGGCCGCTGGGAGGAGACCGCCGACCCCAAGACCCAGTTGGAGCAGGCAATCCGCGAGGCCCGGGAGCAGCACAAGCGGCTCAAGGAGCAAGCGGCAAACGTCATCGCCAACCAGAAGCAGACCGAGATGCGGCTCAACCGGGCCATCTCAGAGCTGGAGCGAGTGAACGTCAACGCCCGTCGCGCCCTGATGATGGCCCAGGAGGCGGTCTCGGACGGGGACCAGCCCAAGGCCAAGTCGTACAACTCCGCAGCCGAGCAGCTCGCAGGACGCATGATCACGCTCGAACAGGAGATCGAGAGCCTCAAGGACCTGTACCTGCAGACATCGCAGGCATCAGACGAGGCCAAGGCGGCCGTAACGCAGAACTCGCTGAGCCTCCAGGAGAAGCTGAGACAGCAGCAGAGGCTGCTCGGCCAACTCGACCAAGCCCGCATGCAGGAGCAGATGAACGAGGCCATGACCTCTCTCTCCGAGGCGGTCGGGGAGGAATTGCCCACCTTCAACGAGATCCGGGACAAGATCGAGGCCCGCTACGCCAAGGCCAAGGGCATGGCCGAGCTCGCTGAGGGAGGACCTGAAGTGAGCATGCTCGAGATCGAGGAAGCGGCCCGCAACAAGGAGGCCAAGGCTCGTCTCGATCAGATGAGAGAGAACCTAGGCCTTCCCGCGCCTTCGCCGGACGAGATCATCGAGGCTTCAGTAGTGGAGTCAACCGAGGCCGAAGCGCCGGTGGCCAAAGAGGACTGAACACCCCCGCCCGGCGCCCGTTCAGGAGCTGGGCAGCACCACTAGGTCGTTGGCGTGGATCACCACGTGGGGCGCGCCCGGCGGCAGGTCCTCGCGCCGGCGGCCGGCCGCGGTCCGCAACTCGTCGCCGCTGTGGCGGGCCAGGCCCTTCGCGAACACCGCGCCTCCCGTCTCGCGCACCTCCACCGGAGCGCCGGCGTCGAAGGAGCCGGACACCGACCTGACCCCGACGGCGAGCAGCGACTTCCCCCGCTCGAGCGCGGCCCGGGCTCCCGAGTCCACCGCGATCTCGCCCTGGGAGCCCACCGCGAAGCCGATCCACAGCTTGCGGGCCGGCAGCCGCTGCGCCGAGGCCCGCACTAGCGTCCCCACCCCGGCAACCCCGGCCGCGGCGTCGGCCAGCACGCCGGGCCGCCCGGCGTCGGCGATGACAGTGGGCACGCCCGACAGCGACGCCACCCGGGCCGCGGTGAGCTTGGACGCCATGCCACCGCTACCCCGCTGCGTTCCGGCACCGCCGGCGCGGCTCTCCAGATGCTGGTCGAATTCGACGATCTCCTCGATGAGCGAGGCGTTCGAGTTGCGGCGGGGATCCTCCGTGAGCACCCCCGCCGTGTCGGTCAGCAGCACGAGCAGGTCGGCCTGGACCAGGTTGGCCACCAGCGCGGCCAGGCGGTCGTTGTCGCCCCACCGGATCTCGTCGTCGGCCACCGCATCGTTCTCGTTGACGATGGGCACGACGCCCAGATCCAGGAGCTTGCGCAGGGTCGACGAGGCATGCACGTACTGGGTGCGGATCACGAAGTCGAGCGGGACCAGCAGCACCTGGCCGGCCACCACGCCCAGACGGGCGAACATTTCCCGGTACATGCCCATCAGCGCGCTCTGGCCGACGGTGGCCACCGCCTGGAGCGTCTCCATGCTCGCCGGCCGCCGGTCGCCCCCCATGCCCAGCTCGGGCAAGCCGGCCGCGATGGCGCCGCTGGTCACGACGACCACCCGGTTGCCGCGCGATCTGAGGTCGGCCACCTCGGAGCAGAACTTCTCGATGCAGGCGCGGTCGATGGCGCCGGCCGCGTCGGTGATGGACGACGTGCCGATCTTGGCCACGATCGTCCGGCCCGCCGCTCGTGTGCCCGCGTCGACCGTCGTGTCGCCTGCGGCGGTCATCGGTCCGACCTGCCGGTGCCGCTCACGGCGGCCTCGGCGTCATCCTGGTAGGTGAAGCTGAAGTCGCCGATACGGACCTCGTCGCCGTAGGCCGCGCCGGCCCGGGCCAGGACACGCTCCACCCCGAGGCTGCGCAGCCGATCCTGGGCATAGACCAGAGCGCCGGGATCGGTGAGATCGCTGAGAGCCACCGCCCGGACCGCCGCCCGTCCCTCCACCGCCCAGACGCGGGCGTCGATGCGCCGGACCGTCACCTCCTGCGACGGCGGCAGAGGCCGGTGCACGACCGCGACTTCGAGAACCGGCTCGCTGGCGCGGGCCTGCGTCACCATCCGGCTCAACTCTCCGAGCACTTCCGGCACGCCCTCGCCGGTGGCCGAAGACAGGCGCCCGACCGGCCCCGAGCCGAACGATTCTCCGGGCGCGGTGTCGGCCCGGCTGCCCACCACCAGCCGCGGCCTCTCCACCAGCTCGGGCCGGTACCGGCCGAGTTCCCGCAGAAGCACCGCCAATTGCTCGTCGGACGGGCAGTCGGCCAGCTCGCACAGGTCGATCAGCACCAGCAGCACCCGGGCCCTCTCCACATGGCGCAGGAAGCGGTGGCCGAGGCCGCGGCCCTCGCTGGCGCCCTCGATGAGTCCCGGGATGTCGGCCAGCACCATCTCGAAATCGTCGTCGAGTCGGACCACGCCCAGGTTGGGCTCCAGCGTCGTGAAGGGATAGTCGGCGATCTTCGGTTTGGCCGCCGACACCCGGCTGATGAACGTCGACTTGCCGACGTTGGGGAAGCCGACGATGGCCACGTCGGCCAGCAGCTTGAGCTCCAGGCGAAGCCAGCGACGCTCACCGAATTCGCCCTGCTCCGCGAAGGCAGGGGCCCGGCGCCGGTTGGCAAGGAACCGGGCGTTCCCTCTGCCGCCCTCGCCGGCGCCGGCCGCCAGCCAGCGCTCGCCGTGAGCCGACAGGTCCGCAAGCTGTGAATGGTCGCCGTGGTCGAGCACCACGGTGCCGACCGGGACTTTCACATCCAGATCGTCGCCTCGCGCCCCATGGCGATTGTTGCCCGAGCCGTGCTTGCCGTTGGTGGCCCGACGGTGAGGGTGGTCACGGAAGGCCAGCAACGAGGCGACGTTGCGGTCCGCAACCAGCCAGATATCGCCGCCGCGGCCGCCGTCGCCGCCCGAAGGGCCGCCCCGGGCTACATGCGCCTCCCTGCGAAAGGCGACGCACCCCGCTCCCCCATCACCCGCGGTGACATGAAGGTTGCACTCGTCAACAAACCCGGACACCCGTTCAGGCTAGGGCGTCCGGGGCGTCAGGCTTCGGCGGGGACCACTTCGACGAGCTTGCGGCCATGGCGGGCGCCGAAGCGCACGATGCCGTCGGCCTTGGCGAACAGCGTGTCGTCACCGCCTCGTCCCACGTTGGTCCCGGGATGGAACTTCGTGCCCCGCTGGCGCACGATGATCGCCCCGGCCAGGACCCGGCCCCCGTCGTACACCTTCACGCCGAGGCGCTGTGCGTTCGAGTCGCGGCCGTTGCGGGTAGACCCCCCGCCTTTGGTCTTGGACATGTCGAATCAGCCCTTCCGGATGTCGGTGATCTCGAGAGTGGCCAGCGTCTGGCGGTGACCCCAGCGTCGCCGCTGGTTGCTCTTGGACTTGTAGGTGAAGCCGCGGATCTTGGGTCCGCGGTGCTCGTCGACGACAATCGCGGTCACGCTCGAGCCGGCGAGGTCATCCGGCGTGGCCAGGACTGCGTCGCCGTCGACCAGGAGCAGGGGGCGCAGCGAAATCTCCGAGCCGGGCTCGGCGACGCGCTCCACCTCGATGGTGGAACCCTGCTCGACGCGGTACTGCTTCCCGCCGGTCTCAACCACTGCATACATAGCCATCAGAGGGTACCTCCGAGGGTCCCCTGATCCACGGCCCGCACAGCTAATCCATCAGGTCGGCCAGGAGGCGGTAGCCGCGGCCGGAGCAGTCCCCGCAGATGTCCGACAGCGACTCCAGGAGTCCTTCGCCGCTGCGCTTGCGAGTCATCTCCATCAACCCGAGGCCGCTGATATCCAGCACCTGGGTACGGGTCTTGTCCCGGGCCAGCGCGTCGCGGAAGCGCTTGGTGACCTGGGCCCGGTTGGCGGCCAGTTCCATGTCGACGAAGTCCACGACGATGATCCCGCCGATGTCGCGCAGCCGCAGCTGGCGGGCCAGCTCGTCGGCGGCCTCGAGGTTGTTGGCCAGGACCGTCTCCTCGA